>CANQGC010000079.1 GCA_947600345.1 uncultured Clostridia bacterium | reverse complement strand
CGTAGTGCTTCTCCAGCTCGAATATGCCGTTGCGGATCGAGGCCTGGCCGTTCTCGCCGCCGGGGATGATGTGCCTGAGCTTCGTGATGCCGTACTGCCGCGCGTAGGCGGTGAGTATGTTCTCCCAGCCCTCGATGCAGACCACGGCGATGGCGTCGATGTCCGCGTGGCGCTGGAAGGCCTCCATCGTGTATACGATCACCGGCTTCTCCCGCACGGTGAGGAACTGCTTGGGGATCTCCTGGTTCATCCGGACGCCCTTGCCGCCGGCGATGATCAGCGCGATGTTCACGGGTAATGTTCCCCCTTCACTTCAGCTTTGAGACGATGTAGCGCACCACGGATTCCGTGGCGTGGCCAGTCTCCTTTTCGCCATAGAATCGAAGCACGGCGTCGCAGTTTTCGCGCACGCGCTCCGGCGTGGCGGTTTCGATGAGCCGGTCCAGTTCCTCAGGGCTATAGGCCAGCCAGTAGTGGGAATCCTTCATATCGAAGTAGAACTGCCGGGTCATGGCGCTGAAGCTCTCCGCGTCCTCCTGATAGAGGAAGATTGGCCGGCGCATCAGCGCGTAGTCACCCGCGCAGGAGGAGTAGTCGGTGAGCAGCGCGTCGGAAATCAGCAATAGCTCCGCCATTTCCGGATAGTCGCTGGCGGGAATCAGGCGACCGGTGGAGTCGTCCATTGCAATGCCGTGGGTGTAGTAGTGCGCCCGCATCAGGCACTTCCACTTCGCGCCCGTGGTTCGCTCCAGCGTGTCGAGCACACGGTGCAAATCCAGGGGCACGGTGTGCGGCTTGTGTTCCTTGACTTCCTCGGCGCGGTAGGTCGGCGCGTACATCAGCACGCGCGTGTCCGCGTCAAGCCCGAGGCGGGCGCGCACTGCTTCGCGCTCCGCGGGATCCTGGCGCAGCAGTATGTCGTTGCGGGGGCTGCCCACCGTCATCAGCTCGCCGCGGATATGAAACGCCGTCTGAAACAGCTTTTCGCCGAAGGTGGAGCCCACGACGCCCAGCGATGCGAATTCCTCCAGCATGAGGAAGTTGAATCCGGGGTCGTCGTAGCCCATCTTCTTGAAGCCGCGATCGCCGTGCCAGGTCTGGATGTAGCACTGCCCCTTGCCGGGGAAGGACAGATAGAAGTGCTTGCGGGCGTTGTCTACGACGACGCGGGCGCGCGCCAGGGCGATCTTGCCCGAGAGCCGGTTTGCGGGGCAAACCCGCACGTATTCGGGAATTTGGTATTGCCTGCGCGCTGCGTTCACGTCGTCAAACAGCCAGACGATATCCGTCTCGGGCCGCGCGGCGTACAGCGCCTCCGAGATGTAGCGGGGGTTGTCGTTGTACGCGGTGTTCAGAAAGGAGCTGAACACCACCATGTTGTCGTCATAGCCGCGCAGCAGCCGGGCGAGCCCCATGGGCAAATTCCAGTAGAGGCCGAACACGCGCCCCATGAAGCGGTAGAGCTTTTGATTCTGGCGAAGCTTCCGCCGCAGCGGCAGCAGCAGATTGAAAACGGAAATACGGCGTTCCTCCCCTCACTTCGCCCCAAGCTTGCCGATGATGTACGTCACCGCGGCGTCGGTGGAGCGCCCGGTCTCGTGCATGCCGTAGAATTCGCAAATTGCCCGGCAGTTCTCCGCCACCCGCTCAGGCGTGGCGGCCTCGATCAATTCATCCAGCTCGTCCGGATTTTCGGCGATCCAGTAGGGATAGTCCTTCATCGGGTAGTAGAAGCCGCGGTCGTTGGCCTGATATTCCTCCGCGTCGTTCTGGTAGAGGAACACGGGCCTGCCCAGCAGCACGAAGTCGCCCGCGCAGGAGGAGTAGTCGGTCAGCAACGCGTCGGCGGCGAGCAGCAGATCGGCCATCTCCGGATATTCGCTGGCGGGAATCAGCCGCCTGGAGGGATCCTCCAGCGGTATCCCGGGGGAGAGGAAGTGGGCGCGCACCAGGCACTTCCAGCGCTCGTCGGTGCTGCGCTCCAGTGTGTCCAGTGCCCGGAACAGATCCAGCGGCACGCGCTGCTTCTGATGGGCGCGCATCTCCGAATCCCGGAACGTGGGCGCGTAGAGCAGGTAGCGGCAGTCCTCCTCCAATCCCAATTTCGCGCGAACCTCCGCCCGCTCGGCGGGATCGTTGCGCACCAGCGCGTCGTTGCGAGGGCAGCCGAGCTTCATCACCTCGCCCCTGTAGTGGAAGGCCGAGCGCAGCACGCGCTCCCCGAAGTCGGAGCCCACCATCAATAGAGAGGCAAATTCCTCCACCACCCGGGGCTTGTGCTCGGGGTTGTCGTAGCACAGCACCTTGAAGGGGCGATCGCCGTGCCAGGGCTGGATGTAAATTTGCTCCTTGCCGGGGAAATTCAGATAGTAGCGCTGGGCGTAGTTGTCGACCACGACCCTGGCCCGCGCCAGCGCGCGGACGCCGCTGCGACCCACGGAGTTGTGAATCTCCACGTAGTCGGGAATTTGCTGGCGGTCGCGCGCGGCTTCGCCATCCCGGAACAGCCAGATGATGCGCGTATCGGGCCGCAGCTCGTGCAGCCGCTCGGAGATCAGCTTGGGGCTGTCGTTGTAGGAGCGGTAGTCCAGCGAGGCGAACACCACCATGTTGCGGTCGATGCCGCCGAACAGCCGCGCGCAGCCCATCACCGCGTTGCGGTAGGAGCCGAACACCCAGCCCATGCGATCGTAAAACTTCTTGTTGTGCCGCAGCTTCTTCTTCAGCGGCTGCAGCAGGGCGCTCATTGAAATGGAAATCGAAATGGGAATCACCTTCCGTTTTGATTTAGCGCGTCCAGCCGGGCGAGGATGTATTCCACAACCGCGTCCGTGGCGCGGCCGGTCTCCGTCACGCCGTGATAGCGCAGTATGGCCTCGCAATTTTCCCGCGCGCGCTCGGGCGTCGCCGCCGCGATCAGCGCGTCCAGCTCGTCGGGGTTGGAGGCCACCCAGTAGGGTGTATCCTTCATGTCGACGTAGAGCTCCCGGTCCCGGCTGCGATAGCCCTCCGGATCGTCCTGGTAGAGAAACACCGGCCTGCCCAGCAGTGCGAAATCGCTGGCGCAGGAGGAGTAATCGGTCAATAGCGCGTCCGAGACCAGCAGAAGCTCCGCCATCTCCGGATAGTCGCTGGCCGGAATCAGCCGCTCGTCGGCCTCGTCCAGCGAGATGCCCAGCGACATGTAGTGGGCGCGCACCAAACAGCGCCAGCGCCGCCCGCTCCGCCGCTCCAAGCGATCCAGCGCGCGGCGCAGATCCAGCGGCACGCGCTGCTGCTGGTGGGCGCGCATCTGGGAATCGCGGAAGGTGGGCGCGTAGAGCAGCAGCCCTTCGTCCTTCGACGCGCCCAGCCGCTTGCGCACGGCCTCGGCGAGGGCGGGATCGCCCCGCACCAGCAAGTCGTTGCGGGGAAGCCCCTGCCGCAGAATTTCGCCCTGATAGTGAAAGGCGCTGCGCAGGACGCGCTCGCCGTACTCCGAGCCCGACAGGATCAGCGAGCAGCGCTCCTCCAGCATACGCACGTGCTGGCCGGCGTTGTCGAAGCCGATCTTTTTGAAGGGGCGGTCGCCGTGCCAGGTCTGGATGTAGACCTGATCCTTCCCGGGGAAGCGGAGGTAAAACTTCTTGTTGTAGTTATCCACGACCACGCGCGCGCGAGCCATGGCCCAGGCGCCGCTCGGATGCAACGGCCCCCAGGGCAGCGCCCGCACGGAATCGGGGAGGGGAAAGTGGGCGCGCGCTGCTTCGGGGTCCTTGAACAACCAGACGATGTCGATATCCGGTCGGAGCTCGCGCAGACGCTCGGAGATGTAGCGCGGGCTGTCACCATAGTTGCGATATTCGAACGCGCTGAATACGACCAGATTGCCGTCTGTGCCGCGAAGCAGCCGCGCAAGCGCCATCGGAATGTTCCAGGGCAGCCCCGTCAATGCGCCCAGAAGGAGATACACGCGCCGCGATCCGCGAAGCTTCCGTTTGATCGTATACAGCATGGACGGCATGCGAGAACTCCTTTACAGCGATAAATATCCGACTCAAAGTATATCATTCGCCCGCTTTTTTGTCAACGCGATGCACGAAAAAGCCGCCCTGTTCGGGCGGCTCGGCAAATCCAGAATTCAATTGGACACGTAGCGGATCTCGCCGGGGCGGATCATGTTCAGCTCGTCGCGGGCGACGCGCTCCACGTAGGCGTCGGTGCTGACGTAGTTGAGCTGGTTGGAGAGCTCACTGATGCGGTCCATCAGGCCCACCTTCTCCTGGTTCAGCGCGTCCACCTGCTCGGTGACCTCGCCGTAGCGCATCTGCGTCACCGCATAGCTCGTGCCGAAGCACACCAGCATCACCGCGATGACCAGTATCCAAAAGCGCGGCTGCACGCGAATTCTGCGCTGCATGAAGTCACCTCCCCACATCGAAGCGCTCTTCCATCAATTTCGACGCGAAGAGGGGTTCTCCTGTCATTTAAATATGATGTTAATTGGGTGTTTTTTGGCCAAAACCGCAAGTGTTTTGTCCAGATTGCGCCGCAATCTGCGCAGCAGCGACCACAGCGGCGCCAGGAAGCCCGCGCAGAACAGCCCGGCGCCGCACATCGCGCCCAGCAGCTCGAAGGGCCGCGCCTGGCCGTAGCTGCCCGCGATGAGCGCCGCGATCAGGATCGCCGCCGCGCCGAGGCCGAAGAGCAGGTCGCAGCACAGCGTCAGCCAGAACCCCGCCTGGATGAAGCGCCGCAGCAGCGCCGTAACCAGGTACCAGGCGCCCACGGCCGCGCCCGCCGCCATCATCCATATGAAGCGGGCCCCCTGGCCCACGGTGGCGAACAGCATCTCAGCGCAGCAGGCGGGACAGGAAGCCCCGGCCCTTCGCCCGCCCGCTGTATTCGACGGAATCGAATTCGCCGTCCACGATCAGCCGCCCGTCCTCCTTGTTGAGCTGGGAGATGTTCAGGGAGCTCCCCGTGATGGTCATCGCGCCCAGCTCGGTTGCGAGCACCACCAGGGAGTCGTTGAAGCTGTCCACGTCGCGCACGCCGGTGACCTCCGCGTGGGCGCGGTCGATGAGCGTAAAGTTTGAATGTCCGCCGCTTTCCGTTTGCATGACCTTCGCCTCCGATGCCTCATGCTGGGGCAGTGTATGCGGGGGAGGGGAGGAGGTATGACGGCGCAAAGGGCGGAAGCGCCCCGCCGCAGAGCGCGCGGTTGGCGGCGCGCTACATCAGCACGTACTTGGAGATCATCCTTCCGATCTTCGCGATGTCCACCTTGCCCTTGAACTCGAACTTCGCCGTGAACCTGTTGGAGAACATCAGGCACAGCTCCGAGTCGGGGAAGAGCTCGCCGAAGCCGGGGGTCTGTATGGAGAAGTACTGCACCCGGGCGTAGGGCAGCATGCTGAAGGATTTGCGGGTCGCGGTGACGCCCTGGGCGTCGATGGCGATGATGCGCATGTTGGTGAACACCAGCTGGTCGCGGATGGTCTTGAAGGCCAGCACGACCTCCTCGCCGTCGATCAGCAGCGCGTGCACCTCCTTGCGCACGGCGTCGATCTCGATGGGCCGCAGGTTCCAGACGGTATCCTCGTTGAAGTTGATGGCCAAAGTGAATCCTCCCTTCTTCGGACGATGAACAGCCCCAAATCCCTCCGGGAATTCAGGGCCTCTGCAATGCCGCGCGCTCCTGCCCGGCGGAGCCCGGAGCCGCGGCCGGTCAGCTCAGCTTGTCGTACTCGTTGCACAGCGGGTGCAGCGCGGGCTCGTCGTCCTCGATCTCCGCGAAGCGGGCGATCTCCTCCAGGAAGTAGTTGTCGACGTTGTCGTCGTTGACCTTCGAAACCTCGCCCACGACCAGGTCGCCGTAGCCCGGCTTCGGGCCGAAGATGTGCGCGATGCCCGGCGTGAGGCTGATGCTGTCGCCCTTGTAGACCAGGATCTCCTCGCCCGCCTTGAACGTGCGCTCGATGCCGTCCATGAACACGTGCACGTCCGTGTCGAGCTGCTTGCCCTCCGCGTCGGTGTTCCACAGGTAGAGCGCCAGCACGCCGCCGGCGCGGTTGATGATGTCCTCGGTCTTGAATACGTGGTAGTGCTTGGGCAGGCGCTGGCCCTCCGCCATCAGTATGTACTTCTCGCAGTAGGGCACGCCCACGCTCGAATCGGACTGGTCGCCGTTGCGCACGGTGTAGAGCACCGCGCCGAGCTCGTCGAACTTGCCGACGCCGTAGTCCGAGATGTCCCAGCCCAGCATGACCCGCCTGACCGTATCGAGCTCGCCCTTGTGCCTGGCCCACTCGCCCATATCCCAGTAGGCGTAGTGGGGCAGGCGGATGTTGTTCGCTTCCAGCAGCTTTTCGGCCCAAACCATGGCCCGGTTGACTTCCGAACGCTTCATGTCTCTTTCATCCCTCCTAATTTCATGATACAGGATGAGGATATTATAGCACAGATTTCAGAGAAAATCTATAGAAAAGCGCGTTTCAGAATAAACAAATACCAAAAACATTTGACATTTCATAGCATTTAGCGTATACTATTTATATCAATAGTGACCTACGTGTTATGAATCGACGAAACGGAGGGGTGGAGATTCATGGAGCAGAATCGGGACGGATACATCGTCGAGCTGGACGGTATCTGCAAATCCTTTCCCGGCGTCAAGGCGCTGGACAACGTGCGCTTCCGCCTGCGCTCCGGCGAGGTCATGGCGCTGCTGGGGGAGAACGGCGCGGGCAAATCCACGCTGATGAAGATCCTCTCCGGCGTCTACCAGCGCGACTCCGGCTCGATCCGCATCTTCGGCCAGGATATAGATGTGATGAACCCCAAGCGCGCCCAGGAGCTGGGCGTGGCCATCATCCACCAGGAGCTGAACATGTGCCAGCACCTGACGGTGGCGGAGAACATGTTCCTCGGCCGGGAGAAGAAGAAGGGGCTCGTGGTGGCCCAGCGCCAGATGAACGAGGAGGCCGGGCGCATCCTCCAGTCGCTGGACATCGACCTCGACCCCACCACGCTGGTGGGCAGCCTGCCGGTGTCCAAGCAGCAGATGGTGGAGATCGCGAAGGCGCTGTCCACCAACGCGCGCATACTCATCATGGACGAGCCGACCTCGGCGCTGACCTCGAAGGAGATTGAGGAGCTGTTCCGCATCGTGCGCCAGCTCAAGGTCGAGGGCAAGGGCATCGTCTACATCTCTCACCGGCTGGAGGAGCTCCAGCACATCGTCGACCGCGTCACCATCATGCGCGACGGCCAGTTCATACTGGAGAACGACTTCGCGGCCATGGACATGTCGGAGATTATCGCCAACATGGTCGGCCGCGAGATCAGGGAGAAGTTCCCCCGCGTGCACTGCGAGCGGGGCAGGAAGATCCTGGAGGTCAGGCACCTCAGCGCCGGGCGCATGGTGCGCGACGTGTCCTTTGAGTCCTACGAAGGCGAGATCCTCGGCCTCGCCGGATTGATGGGCGCGGGGCGCACGGAGACCACCCGGGCGATCTTCGGCGTCGATCCCAAGGAGTCCGGCCAGATCTTCATCGACGGAAAGGAGATCAGGATCAGCAACCCGATGGACGCCATCCGAAACGGCCTGGTGCTGGCGCCGGAGGACCGCAAGAAGGACGGGCTGTGCACCAAGCTCTCGGTGCGCTCGAACATCGAGCTTCCGAATTTGGACATCGCCTCCAACAAGCTGGGCGTGGTCAACCGCGGCCGGGTCACGCAGATGGTGAACGAGGCCGTCAGGAACTTCACCATCAAGCTCGCCAGCCCCGAGGTGGACGCGGGCAGCCTCTCCGGCGGCAACCAGCAGAAGGTGGTCGTGAGCAAGTGGCTCACCCGCCAGAGCCGCGTGGTGATCTTCGACGAGCCCACCCGCGGCATCGACGTGGCGGCGAAGGTGGAGATCTACCACATCATGAACCGGCTCAAGCAGCAGGGCATCAGCGTGATCTTCGTCTCCTCCGAGATGCCGGAGGTGCTGGGCATCGCCGACCGCATCATCGTGATGTGCGACGGCAGGATCACCGGCGAGATGGACATCTCGGACGCCACGCAGGAGAGGATACTGGAGCTGGCCACGAGGTTTGAATCCAAGCTGGACGCGGCGCAGGCCGCGGCGGTCTGACAGGTTCGCGCCGGACAGGTTTGTGATGGAAAGGAGCGGCATCCATGGAAAATAAGAAGCAAAATCCGATCAAGAAGTTCATCTCCGCCCGCGGCGTGGGCCAGGTGCTGACCGTGCTGGTGGGCCTGGTGATCCTGTGCTTCATATTCAACCTCATCAACTCCAACTTCCTGGGCCCGCGCAACGTGGCGAACCTGCTGCGCCAGATCGCGCCCTACATCATCATCGGCATCGGCCAGGGCTACGTGCTGATCACCGCCAACATCGACCTCTCCATCGGCTCGGTGGTGGGCATGAGCTGCATGATAATCGCCACGTTGATCTGCAACGGCATCAACCCCTACCTGGCGATCCTGGTGGCGCTCGTGGCCTGCCTGGCCGTGGGCGTGATCAACGGCGAGCTGGTGGCGCGCTGCAAGCTGCCGCCCTTCGTGGCGACGCTGGGCACGCAGACCATCTGCCGCGGCATCGCCCAGCTGGTCAACGGCAACCTGAACACCGACTCCATCGTGAGCGCCGGAAGCCAGTGGCGCGAGGTGGCCGAGGGCGTGCGCAACTTCTGCTACTACGGCAAGACCTTCGGCATCTACAACACCTTCTGGATCGCGCTGATCATCTGGCTAATCTTCAACTTCATACTGGCCTACACCAGCACCGGCCGCCACGTCTACGCCATCGGCTCGAACGTGGAGGCGTCCAAGCTCTCCGGCGTGAACGTGCCCCGCACGATCGTCAAGGCCTACCTGATCTCGGCCTTCTGCGCCGGGGTCACGGGCCTGATCACCTGCGCCCAGTCCGGCACCGGCACCATGAACGCGGGCATGTCCTACGAGACCTTCGCCGTCGCGGCCTCGGTCATCGGCGGCATCTCCACCATGGGCGGCACGGGCATACTGTCCGGCGTGCTGGTGGGCGCCAGCGTCTGGGCGGTCATGGACAACGGCTTGCAGATGGTCAACACCCAGGTGGGTTTGAAGAACGTCGTGGTCGGCCTGATCGTCATACTCTCGGTGCTGATCGACGTGGTGCGCCGCAGCGGCAAGCTGTCGTTCAAGCGCAACAAGTGAATTAAAGCGCCTAAGGCACCCCCGCACAGAACGGCGGCACGTCAGGCGATGCCTTTTCCACGGCGACTCGCTCGAATCTTTGATTCGACCGAGTCGGTCGCCCTATAGGGCGACTTGCGAACCCTTTGGGTTCGCAACCTTCATCTGCACTTGCAAATCTCTTGACTTGCATCCAGCAAGCCTGCGAAATTTGCAAGCACATCTGACGAAAAATTCATTCGCCTGCCGACCACCTTATCTGCGCGGTGTTGCCCAAAGCTCTTTAAATAAAAAAGGAGGAACAGATTTATGAAGAAACTGTTCGCACTGCTTCTGGTTCTGGCCATGACCCTGGCCTGCACCGCCGCCCTGGCGGAGGACTACGTCATCTACCTGATCACCATGGACCTGGAGGACCAGCACTGGGTGTCCGTGAACGCGGGCGCTGAGAAGGCCGTCGCCGAGGCCAAGGAGGCGGGCGTCGACATCCGCTACGTATGGAATGGCCCGACCACCGGCAAGAACGACGCCGCTCAGATCGAGTGCATCAACAACGCCTATGCCGACAACGCCAACGTGATCCTGCTGGCCTCCAACGGCCCGGACACCGAGGTCGCCACGATTGAGGAGTACAACAACGAGGGCGTGAAGTTCATCTACGTCGACTCCCCCGCCAACTCCGACGTGGCCCTGCAGACGCTGGCCACCGACAACACCGCCGCGGGCACCATGGCCGGCCAGACCCTGCTGGATGCTCTGACCGCCGCGGGCGTGACCTCCGGCAAGATCGGCATCGTCAACGTCAATGCCGCCACCGTCTCCACCGCCAACCGCGAGGCCGGCTTCCGCGCGGCCTTCGAGGGCACCGACTTTGAAATCGTCGAGGCCGTGTACACCGATGGCGACGCCGCCCGCTCCCAGGAGGCCGCCACGAACTTCATCACCGACGGCGTGGTCGCTCTGTTCGGCGCGAACGAGGGCTGCACGGTCGGCGTCGGCAACGCCATCGCCGCTGAGGGCGACGACTGCGCCGTGCTGGGCGTTGGCTTCGACAAGTCCGATGCCATCCTGAACCTGGTCGTGGACGGCAGCCTGATCGCCACCACCGCCCAGAACCCCGACGTGATGGGCTACGAAGGCATCAAGACGGCCGTCGAGTACCTGACCAACGGCACCACCGAGTTCGAGGATGTGGACACCGGCGTCACCATGCTGACCGCCGACTACATCACCGAGAACGGCCTGCTGTAAGCCATTCGGTATAAGAAGCAACGAACGGCGGCGGAGAGAAAACTCTCCGCCGCTTTCGTTGCTTCTTCGCGCCGGGCTCATTCGTACTCGATCGTCGCCGTGGGCTTGGGGGTGAAGTCGTAGAGCACGCGGTTGACGCCGGGGACCTCGTGGGTGATGCGCTCCACCAGGTGGGCCATCAGCTCGAAGGGGAGGTTCTCCACCGTGGCGGTCATGGCGTCGGTGGTGTTCACCGCGCGGATGATCACCGGCCACTCGAAGGAGCGCGCGCCCTCCCGGATGCCGGTGGACTGGAAGTCCGGCACCACGGTGAAGTACTGCCAGACCTTGCCCTCCAGGCCGTG
>CANQGC010000078.1 GCA_947600345.1 uncultured Clostridia bacterium | reverse complement strand
TCAGGTTCCTTGGCAGGAATTCTTAAGGGACAGAGTCCCTTAAGCAGGTCCGGGCAGCGCCCGGAACGGGTCTGGGCGCTGCCCAGTCCCGGCTCGCGGTGCAAAATCAAGCCCGGCAATTCGAATCCACGTCCCATCGCCTCCATACCGCGAGCCGGCGCGGCGCAGGGTAGGTTCGGGGAGCCACAGCTCCCCGAACCAGACAGCCGCCACTAACTCGCAGGCGAAGCTTGCCCCCACGCTCCGAATCCCCACACGCCCCCATCAAAAAAGAAAAAGCCCGGAAGCGAATCCGCCTCCGGGCCTTTCTCATGTCTCTATTTCAGTAAGCAGGTGTCCAGGTAATGAATCCCCGTCCGCGTCCGAAAGAAGCTCTCCCGCGCCGCCAAAATCGCCTCCCGCCCGAAGTGCTGGAAGCTGGCGTTGACCAGAAAATCCGCCTCGAGCAAAATCCGGCAGTCCAGTCCATCCACGTTCTCATAGGTGTGATGCCTGCCCACCAGCGCGCAGACGCGCTCGATGGTCTTCTCGTCGCAGCCCAGCCCGCTCAGCAGCGCCCGGGCCTCGCCGGGCCCCAGCTCCTCCTGATAGGGACCGGCGTCGCTGCCGTACTTCTCAACGGCCAGCGGGATGCCGATGTCGTGCACCACCGCTGCGATCTCCAGCGTGCGCTGGGTATCCGCGTCCAGCCCCTCCTCCTCGCCGATGGCCTTGGCGTAGCCGTAGACCTTGAGCAGGTGCTCCACGTCGTGCAGCTTGCCGTGCAGGTACTCGATCATGGCGGTGATTACGCTTCCGATGGTCATGCGCTCAACTCCTCCCTCTCCTCATCCGGCGACGCCGGGAAGCGCCGCAAAAGCTTCAGGTAACAGATCAGATGCACGCCGCCCGTGAGAATCCACGAGGCGGGGTAGCTCAAATACAGCAGCATCAGCGACGGCGCGATGGGCAGTATCACGTAGATCCAGAAGATGCGGAAGCCGCACGCGCCCAGGATCGAAACCGTCATCGGCAGTATCGTCGCGCCCATGCCGCGCAGCACGCCGCTCAGCACGTCCATCAGGCCGCAGAGCCAGTAGCTCAGGCCGAACATCGTCAGCCTCGGCAGCGCGGCGGCCACGACCTCCGCGTCCGGCGAGTAGATGCCCACCAGGAAGCGCCGGGTCAGCACGGCGAATATGCCCAGCGAAGCGCCCACCGCCGTGACCAGCGTGGCACACGCGCCCAGCGTCTTGCGGATGCGGCTGTTCTTCCTCGCACCCACGTTGGCGCTGGTGAACGTAACGGCCGCCTGGTGGAAGGAGTTCATCGCGGCGTAGATGAAGCCCTCGATGTTGCTCGAAGCCGAATTGCCCGCCACGACGATGGCGCCGTAGCCGTTGATCGTGGACTGGATCAGCACGTTGGACAGCGAGAAGCACGCGCCCTGGCAGCCGGCCGGCAGGCCGATGCGGGCGATGGCGCGCAGCTTTTCGCCGGAGATGCGCAGCTTCTTCGGGTCGAGGTGCACGAAGCCCGGCGAGCGCATCAGGCACTGCACCACCAGCACCGCCGAGATCAGCTGGGAGATGATCGTCGCCAGCGCCACGCCCGCCACGCCCATGTGGAAGGCGATGACGAACACCAGGTTCAGCACCACGTTCACCAGGCCCGCGACGGTCAGGAAGTACAGCGGGCGCCGGGTGTCCCCCACCGCGCGCAGCACCGCCGCGCCGAAGTTGTAGAGCATGTTCACGGGCATGCCCGCGAAGTAGATGCGCACGTACACCGTCGCCAGCGGCAGAACCTCCTCCGGCGAGCCCATCCACTCCAGGAAGGTTCCGGCGAAGATCACGCCCACGATGCCCAGCAGCACGCCGCCGATGACGCTGATGGAGATCGAAGTGTGCACCGTCTCCTGGGCGTTGTTGAAGTCGTTCGCGCCGTAGTAGTTGGCCGCGACGACGTTCGTGCCCACCGAGAGGCCCAGGAACACGTTGATGATCAGATTGATCAGCGCGCCCGTGCTGCCCACCGCGGCCAGCGCCTCCGGCCCGGTGAAGCGGCCCACGACGATCACGTCCGCCGCGTTGTACAGTAGCTGGAGGATGCTGGTCGCCATCAGCGGCACCGCGAAGGCCGCAACCTTCGGGATCAGCTTCCCGTGCGTCATGTCCAGCTCGAATGTCCGATTGCCCCTTCGCATCCAGAACAGACCTCCCTCGATTGATGCACGAATATTATAGTACGCGAATATAAAGTTGCAAGCCGTTTTGTTATCTCCGCGTTTAAAAGTGAAAATTTAACCCGCTCGCCCCAGGCTTTACGCAAACTTCCGCAAAACTACGCGGCTTTATGCTTTTGCATCACCGTGCTAAAGTGATAAACTACTACCACAACGTTTGGGTGCGCCGAACCGGCGCAAATACAAGGATATTCAGGAGGAAGAACAAGATGAAGAAGTTTATCGCACTGCTGGTCGCTCTGACGCTCGTGCTCTCCGCCGCCGCGATGGCCGAGACCGTGACCTTCAAGATGGGCATCGATCCCGAGTTCCCGCCGTTCTCCTACATGGGCGATTCCGGCTCCTACGAGGGCTTCGACGTGGAGATGTGCAAGGCCGTGTGCGACATCCTCGAGTGGGAGCAGGAGATCGTTCCGATCAACTGGGACACCAAGCTCGTGCAGCTGAACGCCAATGAGGTGGACTGCATCTGGTCCGGCCTGACCATCGACGTGCTCGATCCCGAGGCCTACACCATCTCCTTCCCCTACATCAACAACACCCAGGTGATCGTGACCAAGGCCGACAGCGGCATCGCCACCACCGCCGATCTGGCGGGCAAGGTCGTGGGCGTGCAGCTGGGCACCTCCGCCGACATCCTCATCAGCGAGGGCGGCGATCAGGCCGAGCTGGGCGCGACCTTCGCCGACATCGTGCGCACCGAGAGCTACAACGTGGCCTTCACCGAGCTGGCCGCGGGCAGCGTGGACGCTGTGGCCATGGACTCCAGCATCGCCGCGACGCTGATCGGCGACGCCACCGCCGACTACGCGATCCTCGATGAGACGCTGGCCGCCGAGGAGTACGGCATCTGCTTCCGCAAGGCCGACGAGGAGATGTGCCTGCAGGTGCAGCGCGCCTTCGCCACGCTGGTCGAGGACGGCACCTACAAGTCCCTGGCCGAGAAGTACGGCATCGACGTGGCCTCCCTGTGCCTGCTCGAGGGCCTGGAGGACGCCTCCGCGGACGAGGCCGCCGAG
This sequence comes from uncultured Clostridia bacterium, assembly GCA_947600345.1. Lineage (GTDB taxonomy): Bacteria > Bacillota > Clostridia > Christensenellales > Aristaeellaceae > SFTH01. Next base: position 7,537 of record CANQGC010000078.1, on the reverse strand, counting down.
GCCGAAGCGGCCGCCTGAGCGAAAGCTTGACGCCGGAAGCTTTGATACCGAAGGAAAAACAAATAACGGGCATACGGGGTTGCGCGCAAGCGTCAACCCCCGCCTGCGTAAATGAGGGAAAACATCTATGACCCTGACCACCATGATCCAGAAGATGAGCGAGGGCCTGGGGCACACGCTGAGCATCTTCTTCCTGACGCTGCTGTTCTCGCTGCCGCTGGGCATGATCATCGCCCTGCTGCGCATGAGCAAGGTCAAGCCCGTGCGCGGCGCGGCGTCGGTGTTCATATCGATCCTGCGCGGCACGCCGCTGATGCTTCAGCTACTGGCCGTGACCTACGGCCCCTTCTACCTCTTCGGCGCGAGCGTGGCGCGCAACAAGCTGATCCCCGTGGTGATCGCCTACTCGATCAACTACGCCGCCTACTTTGCGGAGATCTACCGCGCCGGCATCGAATCCATGCCCATCGGCCAGTACGAGGCGGCCGAGGTGCTGGGCTACAGCAAGGTGCAGACCTTTATGCGCATCATCCTCCCCCAGGTGGTCAAGCGCGTGGTGCCGCCGGTGACGAACGAGGTCATCACGCTGGTCAAGGATACGTCCATCGCCTTCGCCGTGGCCTACCAGGAGATGTTCACCATCGGCAAGCAGATCGCCAACTCCCAATCGAGCTTCACCCCCTTCCTGATCGCGGGCGTGTTCTACTTCGTGTTCAACGCCCTGGTGGCCTGGGTGATGGCCCGCATCGAGAAGCGGCTCAACTACTACCGCTGAGGAGGACGCGAATATGGCCAACAAGATACTCGAAATCAACCACATCCGCAAGAGCTTCGGGGATTTGCACGTGCTCAACGACATCTCCCTCAGCGTGAACGAGGGCCAGGTGGTGTCCATCATCGGCCCGTCGGGCAGCGGCAAGAGCACGCTGCTGCGCTGCGCGACGCTGCTGGAGACCATGGACGGCGGCGATTTGATCTACCTGGGCAAGTACGCGGCGCGGGACACCGGCGGCAAGTCGGTCTACGCCTCCGCGCGGGAGCTCAAGTCCATCCGCGAATCCTACGGTCTGGTGTTCCAGAACTTCAACCTCTTCCCCCACTACTCGGTGCTGCGCAACGTGTGCGAGGCCCCGACGCTGATCCAGAAGCGCCCGAAGGAGCAGGTGGTTCAGGAGGCGCGGGAGCTGCTCGGGAAGATGGGCCTGTCCGACAAGGAGGACGCCTACCCCTACCAGCTCAGCGGCGGCCAGCAGCAGCGCGTGTCCATCGCCCGGGCGCTGGCGATGAAGCCGAAGATGCTCTTCTTCGACGAGCCGACCTCGGCCCTCGACCCGGAGCTCACCGGCGAGATCCTGCACGTCATCCGCGAGCTGGCAGCCGAGCACATGACGATGGTGATCGTCACCCACGAGATGAGCTTCGCTCGGGACGTCTCCGACCACGTGATCTTCATGGACGGCGGCGTGATCGTGGAGGAGGGCAATCCCTACAACATCATCAACAACCCGCGGCAGGAGCGCACGATCCAGTTCCTGTCCCGCTTCAACTGACGCGAGGCGCGCATCCAACATGAAGCTGAACTACGCCAAGCTCGACCCGAGCGGCAACATCACCATACTGGTCACCTCCCCCGTCCCGCGGGAGGCGCAGGGCGCCGTCGCCTCCCGGCTGATGGCGGACCCCGGCCTCGGCGCGGAGCAGGTGGGCTTCCTGGAGGCGGCGGCGCTGCCCGGCGCGCAGCTGCGCCTGCAGATGATGGGCGGCGAGTTCTGCGGGAACGCCAGCATATCGGCGGCGGCGCTGCACGCGCTGGACGGCGGGCTGGCCGTGGGCGCGCGCGCGGACTGCGCGCTGGAGGTGTCCGGAGCGGACGGCGTCGTGCGCTGCGAGATCGAGCGCGAGAGCGAGTCCGGCTTCCGGGGAACGATCGGCATGCCCCTGCCGGAGGGCTTCGAGGAAGTCGCCCTGCCGAACGGCGAAAGCGCGCCGCTGGTGCGCTTCCCGGGCATCGCCCACCTGATCGTGCCGGAGGATTCCCTCGCGCCCGCCGAGGCCGAGGCGCTGCTGCCGGGGCTCTGCGCAAAGCTCGGGGCGGATGCGCTGGGCCTGCTGCTGACCGCGCGGGACGGCGCGTCCATGCGGCCGCTGGTCTACGTGCGCGCCACCGGAAGCTCGGTTTGGGAGCACGGCTGCGCCAGCGGCACCGCCGCCCAGGGCGCCTGCGCGGCGATGCGCTCCGGGCGCAGCGCCGCCTTTGCCGTCGCCCAGCCGGGCGGAACCATCCGCGTGCGCGCCGAATTCGAGGCGGGCCGCGTCCGGGCGCTCTCGATTCGCGGCCCGGTGCGCCTCGTCCGCCGGGGCACGCTCGAACTCTGAGCGCGGGAAGCGGGCCTCTGCGCGGCAGCCAGCGAAGGATGCAAAGGCACAAACATGGAGAAGGGGCCGTCCATTGAGGACGGCCCCTTCTCCATGCCGCGTCTTCCCGGTTCAGTTTCCATAGCTGTAGGCGCGATCCCGGCCCGCGTACAGGCACACGGCGTTGACCAGGCCCTGGGCGATGCGCTCCTGGTACGTGTCGTCGTTGAGCAGCGCATCCTCGCCGGAATTCGTGAGGTAGCCCATCTCCACCAGCAGGCAGGGCACGGTGGACCAGTTGTTCATCGTATACTTGTCGGTGAAGTGCACGGCGTTGCGCTTCCCGCCCGTGGCCGCGACCATCTCATCGAGCACAAGCTCCGCCGCGCGCTTCTCGCTCTCCAGCAGCCGCTGCGCCCGGGCGGGATCCTTCCCGGCGTAGGCGCAGGTCTTGCGCGCGTACACGTCCATGCCGCTGTCAGACGGGTTGTTGTTGCCGTTGCAGTGCAGCCGCAGCACGAGATCCACGTTCAGCTCGCTCATCTTCCTGGCGCGCTCGATGTTGGAGATGTTGACGTCCGCGCTCTCCCGCGTCATGTACACCTGCGCGCCCAGGGTATCCAGCGCGTCGCGAAGCTTGATCGCGATGGACAGGTTCGTCTCGTGCTCCGGAATGCCGGAGTCCACGCCCTGGGTTCCGCTGGAAACCTTCGCCTTCGTGTCGCTGCCGACGGGCGATACGCGCTCGCGCTCCGAGTTGGCCGTGCCCTGGTGCCCCGGATCGATGCCGATCCGCAGGCCCTTCAGCAGGTTCCCCTGCAGCAGGTTCGCGCTGCCGCCCTCCGTCACATGCACCTGCACGATTCTCCGCTGCTTGCCGCAGGAGACGCCCAGCCGCGTGTCGCCCTCCGCCAGGCCGATCACACGACCGTCCCTGCTCACCGCGGCGATATGGCCGTCCTCGATGTAGTAGCGCTCCCGGCCCACCGAGGGCAGCGATACGATCTGCCCCAGCGGCACGGTCAACTCCAGGGGCAGCACCGCCACGCCGCAACTGGCCACCCTTCCGCCGTAGCCCGCCGATATGACCGTCTGCCCCGGCGAGACCGCCTCGAGCCGGCCCTCGTCGATCGCGCAGACGCTCTGCTCCTGGCTGCTCCAAAGGATGTTGGAGACCGGTATGCCGCGGAAGACCGGCCCAAAGTCCACCGTGTCCCCCTCCTGCATCAGTCCGCTCGCGCGCTTCGCGCCCGCCTCCGCCGTGCCCGCGAGGGCCGTGCAGAGCACGAGCGCCGCCAGCAGCGCTCCCACCGCGCGTAATCGGAACCTCTTCATCGCCATTCGCTCCTTTATTGCATTTATATATCAATTATATCTCAAATCTTTGACAAAAATATTTAATTCATTGGATAATTTTGGGATATTCCTCTTGCAACACTTTTGCATCCTTTCGCAAAAATCGCGCAAAATTGCTTGACTTTGGTTGTGCATAGCGCTATCATAGGATAGAGTATTTTTCGGAATGAGGTCGGATACGATGAGCGAGAATTGTAATCACGATTGCTCCAGCTGCGGCGAGAACTGCCCCAGCCGGGACAAGGCGCCGGACTTCCGCGCGCCCGCCAACGCCCACAGCAACGTGAAGCGCGTGATCGGCGTGGTGAGCGGCAAGGGCGGCGTGGGCAAGAGCCTGGTCACCAGCCTGATGGCCGTCACCATGCGCCGCCGGGGCGCGAGCGCCGCGATCCTGGACGCCGACATCACCGGGCCGTCCATCCCCAAGGCCTTCGGCATCCACGGCATGCTGGGCGCGACGGACGACGGCATCATCCCCGCGGTATCGACCACGGGCGTGAAGCTGGTCTCCCTGAACCTGATGCTGGAGAACGAAACCGACCCGGTGGTCTGGCGCGGCCCGATCATCGCCGGCACGGTGAAGCAGTTCTGGACGGACGTGATGTGGGGCGACGTGGACTTCATGTTTGTGGACATGCCTCCGGGAACGGGCGACGTGCCGCTGACGGTGTTCCAGTCGCTGCCGCTGGACGGCATACTGATCGTGACCTCCCCCCAGGAGCTGGTGGGCATGATCGTGGAGAAGGCCGTGCGCATGGCGCAGATGATGAACGTGCCGGTGCTGGGCGTGATCGAGAACATGTCCTACTTCAAGTGCCCGGACTGCGGCGCGGAGCACCACATCTTCGGCCCGAGCCACGTGGATGAGATCGCCGCGCGCCTCGGCATCCCGCTGACCGCGAAGCTGCCGATGGATCCCGCGCTGGCCGCCGCCTGCGACGCCGGCATGGTGGAGATGTTCGACGGAAACTGGCTGGAGGACGTCGCCGGCGCCATCGCCGCGCTCTGAGCGGCGAGCACGGAGGCGCAAATGAAGTATGAGAAATCCTGCGGCGCGGTGGTGTTCCGCTGGAGTGGCGATGCCTGGAACGTGCTGCTGATCCGGCACGCCCGGGGCAGGCACATCTCCTTCCCCAAGGGCCACATGGAGCCCGGCGAGCTGGAGAGCCACACCGCTGAGCGCGAGGTCTTTGAGGAGACCGGCATCCGCGTCAAGGTCGACCGCCGCTACCGGGCGGAGAACCGCTACAACATCCGAGCCGACATCCAGAAGCTGGTGGTGGTGTTCGCGGCGGTGACCACCCAGGAGCAAATCATCCCCCAGCCCGAGGAGATCGCCGAGGCCTGCTGGGTATCCGTGGGCGAGGCGCTGGAGCGCCTGACCTACGAGCGCGACAAGAAGATACTGCGCGCGGCCCTGGCGCACGTGGAGAAGTACTACAGCAGGAAGCCGAAGGCATAGACCTTCGGCTTCCCTTTGCGGGTCCCGCTCTACATCTGTGGGCCCCGCTTTACATGTATGCGCGCGCTATGGTATCATGGGAGAAGACGCACCACTTGAGGAGAGTTGAGCTATGAACATGCTGGATTATCTGGATTGGCGCGGGGACTTGCGCTTCGACCGGGTGGAGCTGAACCCCGTGGACGCGCTGATCTTCGCCTGGATCTCCTACTACCGCTTCGAGGAGCTGGGGGATGTAAATCTGGACGGGCTGACCCTCGCCGGGCTGGTCGCGCTCCGGGAGGAGCGCTGCGGCGCGTTCGAGAAGCCCGCCCTCGCCGAGGCCGTGCTCCCCACCACCAGCGCCGCCTGGCTGCTGCGCTGCGCGAGCCGGGTTCCGCGCTTCGCGGACGTATGCGTTCGCGGCTTCCAGCGCCTGGTGGACGACGCCCAGGGCGTGCAGTTCACCGCCATATCGTTCCTGATCCCCGGCGGCCCCCGGGTGATCGCCTATCGCGGCACGGACGACTCGCTGGCCGGATGGCGGGAGGACTGCAACCTGTCCTTCATGGACAGCGTGCCCGCCCAGCGGCTGGCGCTTCGATACCTGGAGGACGCGAAGGACGGGCGCGAGGTCATCCTCTGCGGCCACTCCAAGGGCGGCAACCTGGCCATGTACGCGGCGCTCTGCGCCTCCGAGGAGCGCTGTCGGGACATCCGCTTCGTCTACGACTTCGACGGCCCGGGCTTCTGCTTCGACATCCGCGACGCCGGGCGCTACGAGCGCGTGAAGCGCCACAGCCTGAAGGTCGTGCCGGAGTCCTCCATCGTGGGCATGCTGCTCAACCACGGGGACGACTACCGCATCGTCCGGAGCCGCATGTCCGGTCTGTTCCAGCACGACGCCATGTTCTGGCAGGTGATGGGCGGCGACTTCGTCTACGCCAGCCGGCGCAGCGCCACGAGCATCGTCATGGACAACGCCCTGCGGGAGTGGATCGACGGCATGAGCAACGACCAGCGCAAGGCGTTCGTCAGCGCGCTGTTCGACGTTCTGGAATCCACCGGCGCGGAGCTCACCGACGAGCTGCCCGAGAAGCTGCTGCGCGGCGGCGGGCTTCGGAAGCTGGCGGAGGCCGCCTCGATCTATCCCGAGCAGAAGCGGATGCTGCTGCGGCTGCTGATGGAGATGGTGCGCGCGAGCAACGCCAGCCTGTATGAATCGCTGATGAACCACCCCGCGATGCGCGAGCTCAGCCAGAGCATCAGCGAGGGAAGCGCCCGCGTCTCCGCGCTGATCGACCGCGTCTCCGACGCCATCTCGGAGCGCTTCGCCCCGAAGGATCGCGCCCCGGACGCCGCGCCGCCCGAAGGCGATGCGTCCAACCCCTCCGGCGAAGGCTGAGCCTCCCGGAGGGGCCGCGATCCGCCTCCCCTTGGATGTAAAGAGGCCGCCCCAAATGGGGCGGCCTCTGAATTATGCTCGACTCTGAATCAGTCCTCCGCGCCGGTGACGGCGGCCTCGAAGGCGTCGACGTCGTAGGTCGGGTTGACTTCCTCGACCCAGCCGTCGATGGTCTCGGTGGCGTGGTCCTGCTTGGCGGTCTCCAGCGCCTCGTCGTAGAGGGCGTCGTGCACGTCCTCCAGCGGCACCTCGCCGCCGGCCACATCGCCGGTGTACATGATGATGTGCACGCCGCTGCCGCTGACCACGGGCTCGGTGGTATAATCGCCCACCTGGTTGAGCGCCATCGCGGCGTCGCGGAAGTTGGCCTCCCAGTTGGTAGACTCGGAGCTTACGTAGTAGCCGCGGCTCTTGGTGGGCTCGTTCTGCATGCCAGGATCCTCGCCCAGCTCGTCCATCAGATCCTCAAAGCTCTCCCCGGCCTCCAGGCGGCTGTAGATATCGTCCGTGGTGTCCTTCACCGCGTCCAGGCAGGCCTGGGCGGCGTCGGCCTCGGCGGCCTCCAGATCGGGCAGTCCGGCCTCGGCGGCGTCGATGTCCGCCTGAATCTCCTCGGCGGTGCGCTCCCCGTCCTCGACGGTATCGTCGTTGGCGGAGGCGAGCTCGTCGTTGAGCGAATCGATGTTGTCCTCGGCGTCGCTGAGCGCGGTCGCGGCGTCGCTGTAGGCCTGCTGGGTTTCGTCGTCGGGCTTGATCAGGATGTGCTTGACGGTGCGGTAGCCGTCCGGGATCCAGCATACGACCTCGTCGTCCCCCGTCATGGCGTTCTCGAAGGAGCTGCCGTCGGTGAAGCTGCTCTGCTGCTCGCTGACCTTGTCGTCGTAGGCGGCCTGCAGCTCCTCGTCGCTGAGCTCGGTGATCTCATCGCGCAGCAGTTCCTCCATGGCCTCGCTCTTGGCCGCGAGCAGGCCGGCGGCGTA
>CANQGC010000077.1 GCA_947600345.1 uncultured Clostridia bacterium | reverse complement strand
ATCCAAGGAACCTCAGGTTCCTTGGCAGGAATTCTTAAGGGACAGAGTCCCTTAAGCAGGTCTGGGCGGAGCCCAGCAGCGGCCCGCGGGACGAAATCAAGTAAGGCAATGCGAACAAAGGCTCCATCGCCCCCATCCCGCGGGCCGCCGCGGCGACTTTTTGGGCTGTGCCGGAAATCCCCAGTGGGGATTCCGGCGCGGCTCAAAAGAGCCGCACTAACTCGCACCGCACGAAGCGCGGTGCTTGGCAACGCAGCGAATCCCCGCAATGCTCCGCCAAACGGGAATTTGAATCGCTCAGTATATTGGAATTTCGCTTTCGTGTTTCATTGATTCCTCAACTAACCTTCCATAAGCACCCATTGTAAATGCAATATCACTGCTGCGAATCGACAATAGTTTCATCCCAATTCCAATTTTCAGAAACTTCATCATGTCTTCTGTCAGCGCGATTCTTCCATCTTCTGTAATACTTACCCAAGTATAGGAACGCCCTTTATACTTGATGAAATCACCTTGCTTTGAAGTATATTCTCTCAATTCTGGTGTCTCGGTGATGATATGTCCGAGTTTGGATGGTTCAAGCAATCCTTTCCGTGTAACGCAAAACCCGCCTGTGCTTTTGCTACCCGAAAACAGATAAACCTTCCCTTCTGCTGCGATATTATACTCTTGAATCGCCTGAGGTGGAAATTGCAGCACGCCATCACTCCGAATCAATGATTTTCCGAATATAAATTTGCCACCTTTATTCATCTGAGGCATTATTTGATTCCTCCATAAACTTCGATTTGGCTGGATGATGCAGCGTCGCCCAAGCACCGCGCTTCGCGCGGTGCGAGTTAGTGCGGCTCTTTTGGCCGGGTCCGGAATCCCCACTGGGGATTTCCGGACCCGGCCAAAAAATCGCCGCGTCGGCCCGCGGTATGGGGGAGATGGGGGCTTTGTTCGAATTGCCCGGCTTGATTTTGTACCGCGGGCCGATGCTGGGCTCCGCCCAGACCCGATTCGGGCGCTGCCCGGACCTGCTTAAGGGACTCTGTCCCTTAAGAATCCTTGCCAAGGAACCTGAGGTTCCTTGGATTCTCCCTTTTGCTGCCGCGTGCTTCCGACGGACTTTGGGCCCGTAGATGGGCCCAAAGTCCTGCCTCGCGTTTCTCCCGCCTACATCCGCTCCGGCGCGTCCAGGCCGATCAGATCCAGCGCCTTGGCGATGGTCTGCTTCGCGGCCTCCGTCAGCATCAGCCTCGCCTTCCGCGTGCCCTGCTCATCCACCATGACCTTATGCTCATAATAAAACTTATTATAAGCCTGCGCCAGATCCACGCTATACCTGGTAATCATCGACGGCTCGCTCTTATTCAGCGCGCTCTTGCACGTCTCCGGGAACTGCTCCAGCAGCCGCACCACGTCCTGCGCCTCCGGGTCATCCAGCGCCTTGAAGTCCGGCTCCGCGTCGCATTCCCCGGCCTTGCGCAGCACCGAGCAGCACCTGGCATGGGTATACATCACGTACGGCCCGGTCTCGCCGTCAAAGTTCAGCGCGCGGTCCCAGCTGAAGTCGATATCTTTGATGCGGTTATTGTACAGCGCGAAGAACACCACCGCGCCCACGCCAACCTGCCGCGCCACGCCGTCCTTATCCTCCAGCTCCGGGCTCTTCTCCTCGATGATGGCGCGGGACTTGGAGATGGCTTCGTTGAGCAGATCCTCCAGGTAGACGATCCGGCCCTCACGCGTGGACAGCGACTGGCCCTCGTAGCTGACCATGCCGAAGGCCACGTGTTCGCAGTCCTTCGCCCAGTCGTAGCCCATCAGTTCCAGCACCTTGAACAGCTGCCGGAAGTGCAGGTCCTGCTGGTAGGCGACCACGTAGAGCGACTTATCGAAGTTATAGGTGTCCTTGCGGTACTTGGCCGCGGCCAGGTCGCGGGTGATGTAGAGTGTCGCGCCGTCGGAGCGCAGGATCAGCGCCGGGGGCATGCCGTAGGGCTCGAGATCCACGATCTGCGCGCCCTTGTCTTCCTTGAGCAGGCCCTTCTCCTTCAGGATTTCGATGATCGGGCCCATCTTGTCGTTGTAGAAGCTCTCGCCGGCGTAGGAGTCGAACTTCACGCCCAGCAGGTCGTAGACGCGCCCGGCGTCGGCCAGGGTCACGCTCTTGAACCACTCGAAGATCTCCAGCGCCTCGGGGTCGCCGTCCTCGATGCGCTTGAACCAGGCGCGGCCCTCGTCGTTGAGGGCTTCGTTCTCCTTGGCCTCGGCGTTGAAGCGCACGTAGAGCTTGACCATCTCGTCCACGCCGCCCCGGGCCACGGTGTCATGGTCGCCCCAGCGCTTGTAGGCCGCGATCATCTTGCCGAACTGCGTGCCCCAGTCGCCCAGGTGGTTGACGCCCACGGCCCGCCAGCCGAAGAATTGGTAGAGCTTATAGAGCGCGTTGCCGATCATCGTGGTGGACAGGTGGCCGATGTGGAAGCGCTTGGCGATGTTGATGGAGGAGTAGTCCAGCACCACGGTCTTGCCGGCGCCGGAGTCGTCCGAGCCGTAGCGCTCGCCCTGGCTCAGCACGGCCTCGACCACGCGCTCGGCGTAGGTGGCGCGGTCCAGGAAGAAGTTCAGGTAGCCCTTGACCGACTTCACGCGGCTGAGGTAGTCGGCCCTGATCTCCGCCGCCAGCGCGTCGGAGATCATCATCGGCGACTTGCGCAGCGCCTTGGAGAGCTTGAAGCAGGGGAAGGCGTAGTCGCCCATCTCCGGGTTCGGCGGTAGCTCGAGCGCCGCGGCCACGTCCGCCGCGTTCAGCTCCGCGCCGCCAAAGGCGCGCTTCGCCGCCGCAAGGATCTCGTTCGCAATGGAGAGCTTGAAGTCCATGATCGCATCAACTCCGTTTGAATCAAATCTCAAGCCCTATTATACCAAATATTCGGGAATTGGTACAGGGGAGGGGAGTTAAAAATCAGGCCGCCGCCCGCAAAGGGGAAGCCCTCGCGCGGCGGCGGTTGGCGGTCTATTCTCCCTTTTTCAGCTCCTCGAACATTTCATCGAGATCGGTATAATGTTTGACGTTCGGGTCGTGCGCGATGCGTTCGGCTTCGAGCATGGCGGCGATGGTCTCCTTGTTCGGGCGATCCTGCCGCACCTCGAAGGGGAGTCCGCCCACCTGCAGCGATCTGCGCAGAAATACGTTGATGGCGGTGGTGAGGTTCAGGCCCAGTTCGCCAAAGAGCTCCTCGCACTCCCGCTTGAGTTCGCTGTCCAGTCGGACGCTGAAATTGACGGTGTTTGCCATGAATTGCGCCTCCTTTGCACGTCTTTGCACCTCTATTATACGCAAAATGCACTGCGTTGTCAATGCGTTGCCGCGCATTGCGCTTTCCGCGCCTCCTCGGTTAAAACTCCGCGCAGACAATTGACGCGCAGGAACACTCGTGCTACAATATCCCCCAGAGGCGATGAAGGAGACCGACGCCGCATCCTCCGCTCCCCAGAGAGGACAGCATTGCTGCGAGCTGCCCGTGCGGACGCGACCGAGACCGCTCCCGAGCCGCGCGCGAAGAGCGCCGCCGCCTGACCCGCGTTACGGGGTCTCTTGAGTGAAAAATCAAGGTGGAACCGCGCTGATTCAGCGCCCTTGGAGAACATCCGGGGGCGCTTTTTTTCGTCCCCTCGACGAGAAAGGAAGGAAAGTCACATGAAGGTAATCTACAAGGACGGCCACGTCGCAGAGTGCCCCGAGGAGGAGAAGCTGCACGTCATCCGCCACACCGCCGCGCACGTCATGGCTCAGGCCATCTCCCGCCTCTATCCCGGCGCGGACTTCGGCTACGGCCCCGCCACCGACAACGGCTTCTACTACGACGTGGACCTGGGCGAGCGCAAGCTCACCGACGAGGACCTGGCCGCCATCGAGGCCGAGATGAAGAAGATCGTCAAGGAGAACCTGCCGATCAAGCCCTTCATACTGCCCCGCAACGAGGCCAAGAAGCTGATGGAGGAGCGCCACGAGAAGTACAAGCTCGAGCACATCGACGACCTGCCCGAGGACGCCGAGATCAGCTTCTTCCAGCAGGGCGACTACATCGACATGTGCATCGGCCCGCACCTGACCTACACCAAGGCTTTGAAGGCGTTCAAGGTCACGCAGCAGTCCGGCGCGTACTGGAAGGGCGACAAGAACAACGTGATGCTCACCCGCATCAACGGCATCGCCTTCCCCACCCAGGAGGAGCTGGACGCCCACCTGAAGCTGATGGAGGAGGCCGCCCGCCGCGACCACCGCAAGATCGGCAAGGAGATGAAGCTGTTCATGCTCCGGGACGAGGGCCCGGGCTTCCCGTTCTTCCTGCCCAACGGCATGATCCTCAAAAATGAACTGATCGACTACTGGCGCGAGCTGCACCGGGCGAACGGCTATGTGGAGATCTCCACGCCCATCATCCTCAACCGCCACCTGTGGGAGACCAGCGGCCACTGGGATCACTACAAGGACAACATGTACTCGACGATCATCGACGACGAGGTCTACTGCGTCAAGCCCATGAACTGCCCCGGCGGCGTGATGGTCTACGGCAGCGAGCCCCACTCCTACCGCGAGCTGCCGATGCGCGTGGGCGAGCTGGGCCTGGTGCACCGCCACGAGCTGCGCGGCGCGCTGCACGGCCTGTTCCGCGTGCGCTGCTTCACCCAGGACGACGCGCACATCTTCATGCGCCGCGACCAGATCACCGACGAGATCGTGAACGTGGTGCACCTCATCAACCAGGTCTACACCAAATTCGGCTTCACCTACTTCGTGGAACTCTCGACCCGTCCGGAGAACTCGATGGGCTCCGATGAGGACTGGGAGGCCGCGACCAACGGCCTGAAGGGCGCGCTGGAGAAGCTGGGCCTGGACTACACCATCAACGAGGGCGACGGCGCGTTCTACGGCCCGAAGATCGACTTCCACCTGCAGGACAGCATCGGCCGCACCTGGCAGTGCGGCACGATCCAGCTCGACTTCCAGATGCCGCTGAACTTCCAGCTGGAGTACACCGCCGAGAACGGCCAGAAGGAGCGCCCGATCATGATTCACCGCGTGTGCTTCGGCTCCATCGAGCGCTTCATCGGCATACTGACCGAGCACTACGCCGGCAAGTTCCCCACCTGGCTCGCCCCCGAGCAGGTGCGCGTGATGTCCGTCTCCGACAAGAGCGCGGACTACGCGAAGTCCGTCTATGAGAAGCTCAACGCCGCGAAGATCCGCGTGGGCCTGGACGACCGCAGCGACAAGATCGGTTACAAGATCCGCGAAGCCCGCCAGATCGACCGCGTCCCCTACATGCTGATCATCGGCGCCAAGGAAGTCGAGAGCAACACCGTCTCCGTCCGCAACCGCGACACCGACGAAACCACCGTCATGACCGTCGACGAGCTGATCGCGAAATTGCGGGATGAGATCGAGACGAGGAAGTCGTAAGGCGAAAAACGACGGAAGCCCGCTCCGTAAAAGAGCGGGCTTTTCTGTTTAGAATATGGTTGCTAATTTTCTTACAGTTTTCTCTCGCTGTGGTTCACTTGAACAGTTCGTCCATGGAAAGATAACCGTCCCCGTTCTTGTCGATTGAATCCCCAAGCTCCTTGAATGCATCCAATACCGCCGCCATTTCAGCGTTTGATTCCGCATCATCCGAAGAGGATGTTCTATTTGAGGGAGCAATGTTTGCGGTGCTTGTAAGCGACAAATCGGTTTCTGCGTTATTCAGACAGCTATTGTAGAAGTCTGCGTCAGAACCATATACTATTATGGATCCATCATCCTTAACGACAATTATATGTCCTCCTTCAGCATCCCAATCTCCAAAGATTCCGACGGCGTTTTCACACTTGTGATTTTTGGGCAGATACTCATAAACTTCATCGTTGGTCGAAAGTATTTCCCCATCTTCCGTAAGACCAAAAGAAGCGGAAAATCCTGCACATATATCAATTACATTTTCCCATTGATTCACAATATTTCCATAATAACCAGTTGCTACAACGGTGCCATCCGATTTCAGTCCAAAAGTTGCTCCTAATGCATTTGGGGAAACTGATATTTTTACAATATCTGTCCAGTCAAAAACTTTACATTGACTGAAATCATTTTTCCCAGTCGCTATGACGGTGCCGTCCTCTTTTAGGCCCACAGTATAATGACACCCGACCTGCAACTGTGTAATACCTGACCACCCGTCTATGTCCCGTTCCTCATTTTCATTTGCTCCCGTAGAAATCCACGACCCATCCTGCTTTAATCCTATCGCATGCGTGTCAGAAGCCCCAATAAGGGGGAAATCATTCTGGATATTCCAATCGTCGCTGAATTCATATTCAACTAATAGTACAGAAGCATCAGTCATAATGCTGCCATCCTCTTTGACAAATAGAGGCATAGTTCCTCCGGTCGTTATCATAGATTTTACATCCGTCGCTATGGTTTCGCTGTTTCTTTCCGTGTTTCCATTTTGATAGTGAGAAGTCCAAAAGTGCACAAGCGAGCCATCATTTGTCAAGATATACATGGTCGACAACCGAGGCCAAATTCCTATAACTTTTGTGTCCGCATTCTCTGCAATCATTTCAATTCCAGTTTCAAACAACGCATTATACGTTTCCTCGTCAAGGATGCCTGTCTCTTCTAATCCTTTATCTTTTTGAAATTGCCGTATTGCCTTTTCTGTCTTCCCCCCGAAATCGCCGTCCGCCGTGCCGACTGAATAGCCCAGCTCGTTCAGCTTGTTTTGCAATTCTACGACAGCTTCGCCCTTGCTACCCTTGGAAAGTTCTTCAAAGGCCAGCGCGGGGACGGTCAGTGTGAGCAGCAATGCCAGTGCCAGGCAGAAAATGCGAGTAGTCCTTTTCATTTGAATGCCCTCCTCTTGTTCTTGGTATTTGCCGCGCTTCAGCCGATTTGCGCAATCAGGGCGAGCAGTTTTTCGTTGTAGTCGTCGAGTGAGACCTTCCAGACCGATTCGTTGGTCGCTTCCAGCGTTGCTCGAATCGTGCCGGGATTGTTGCCCTTGAGGATTCCGTAGCAAGTGGCGAGTGGGTCGCTTTGGTAGATGATGAGTACGTAGTCGTCGTCGCCGCCGAGCGCGACCGCCGCGATGTCACCCTGCTTGCATACGTAGATCGGCAGCAGGTAGTCGATGGTGAAGTCCGACCGCTGGTTCGCGAATTCCAGCGAGAGCAGCGCCGCCAGCGCCGCGCGGTTGCCTTCCGTCGTCGTCAAATCGCTTGCTGAATGAATTTGACTGGATACGGACTGCATCATCTTGCTCTTGAATTCGACCAGCTCCGACGTCTCCGCTTCGGCGGAAATTCCACCTGCGCCTGACAGCGCAAACACTGCATAGACCACGATCATTGCCAGACCCAAGAACCATTTTCCTCTCTTCATGAAATCCCTCCTTTTCAATTTGGATTCCCAGGTTACAATATGATTATAACTCAATTGAGGAATTAAATCAATACATTATCCCACTATTTTACCCTTCAACTGAGTCATAAAATAGATTCAGGAGGTGATGGATGTGGACGCGAAGGAGCGGATTCGGCAGTTGATGGCGGAATTGAATTGGAGCGAGTATCGACTGGCGATTGAATCGGGGCTTTCGCAGTCCACGGTGGCCAACATCTTCAATCGCAACACCACGCCATCGGTCGTCACGCTGGAGAGCATCTGCAAGGGCCTGGGCATCACGCTGGCGCAGTTCTTCGCCGAGGGGGACATGGTGGAGCTCACCCCGGAGCAGCAGGAGATGTTCCGGGCGTGGAGTACGCTTTCCAAGGAGCAGAAGGAAGTGCTGCGACAGTTAATCCTCGTGATGAAGGCAAAGTAATCACAATTTGAAATGGAGGGGGGTGATGCCTGTGATCGGCGAGCGGTTGTTGGGGTTGCGGCGGGATGCGGATCTCACGCAGGACGATCTCGCGGCGATTCTCTGCATCAACAAGCATTCCATCTCCTCCTATGAGCGAAACAAGAGCGAGCCGCCGGATGCCATCAAGATCGCCATCGCGCGATACTTCAACGTCTCCGTCGATTATCTTCTGGGATTGACGGACGTGCCTGCGCCCATCGACCAGCGAGCGAAGAGCATTCGCCTGCCCGCCGCCTTCCCCAGGGAGCTGCTGCCGGAGCTGGATTCCTATGTCGATTATTTGATGTACAAGGCGAAAATTTCAAGATAAAGAAACAACCTGCCGTCGCTCGCGACAGGTTGCTGTTTAATTTGCTTTACCGCACCTCTAGTTCTCCCATCACCTCGGCCACATCTCCGCGTATGCGCAGCGTGGCGCGGTCGTCCGCCGGAATCTCCTCCAGGTTGATCGTCACCAGGTCCCTTCCGTGGAAGTAGTCCAGGAACGACGCCGCGGGCTCCACCGCCAGGCTCGTGCCCGCCACGATCAGCAGGTCGCAGTTCGAAATCTCCCGGCACGCGCCCATGCAGGTGTACTTATCCGGTGCCTCGCCATAGAGCACCACGTTCGGCTTGACGATGCCGCCGCACTGCTCGCATCTCGGCACGCCGGTGGTCTCCAGCATCCAGATCAGGTCGTACTCCCGCCCGCAGTCCATGCAGACGTTCTCGTGCACGCTGCCATGAATCTCGTATACCAACCGGTTCCCCGCCGCCCGGTGCAGGCCGTCGATGTTCTGGGTCACGATGCCCCGCAGCTTCTTCGCCCGCTCCAGCTCATAGAGCTTCCGGTGCGCGGCGTTCGGTTTGGCCTCCGGGTGCAGCATGTGCGCGCGGTAGAATTCGAAGAACTTGTCCGGGTGCAGGTAGAAGAACGACGCGCTGAGCATCATCTCCGGCGTGAGCTCGCCGTACTTCTGCCGGAACAGCCCTTCCGCGCCCCGGAAGTCGGGGATCCCGCTGGCGGTGGATACGCCCGCGCCCCCGAAGAACACGATCCGCTTCGCCCGGTCCACCAGCTGCTGCAAACTTGCCATGCGCATCCCTCCCGCTTCCTATTATGACATACAAAGCCGCGATTGACAAGCGCGTTTCGCCGTGCTAGAATCGACTTGCACTTGATTTCATGGAGGTCGTCGCATGAATCTGCGCTCCAACGCCCACTGCCACACCGTCTACTGCGACGGAAAGAACACCCCCGAGGAGATGATTCGGGCTGCGCTCGAACGAAACTTCGTGTCGCTGGGATTCTCCATCCACGGCTGGACGCCCTACGAGCCCACGCCCACCTCCATCGAGCGGGAGGCGGAGTACCGGGCCGAGCTGCGCGCGCTCCGGGAGAAGTACCGGGGACGGATCGAGATCCTGATCGGCGCGGAGCGGGACTTCCTCTACGAGCGCGACTTCTCGGACTACGAGTACCTGATCGACTCCGCCCACTGCCTGGAGCGAGACGGGGAGATCTTCGACGTGGACTGGTCGCCGGAGGTCACCGAGCGGGCGGTCGAGCGCCACTTTGGCGGCGACTACTACGCCTACTGCCGCGCCTACTACGAGCAGGAGGCCCGGCTGTGCGAGAAGTCCGACGCGGCGTTCATCGGGCACATCGACCTGGTGAGCAAGTTCAACGAGGGCAATCGCTGCTTTGACGAGTCGGATCCCCGCTATCTGGGCCCGGCGATGGAGGCGGTGGAGGTCGCCGTGCGCCGGGGCAAGCCCATCGAGATGAACACGGGCGCGATCTCCCGCGGCTACCGCACGACGCCGTACCCGAACCCGCTGCTGCTCCGGCGCATCCGCGAGCTGGGCGGCGAGATCATCATCAACAGCGACGCCCACGAGGCGTCCGCCCTGGACGTGGGCTTCGACCTCTGCGTGGAGCTCGCGAGATCCTGCGGCTTTGACCACGTCCTGCGCCTGCGCTCCCACGGCTTTGAGGAGGTTGGCCTGGTCGGCAGTGCCGACAGCCCCCTGCTGCCGCGCTGGGGCGACGGACTTCTGACCCCATAGATTCGAGGGTCAGAAGTCCTGCGTTGCGTTTCTGAAGGGAGCTTTGTTCGAAGCGACGAAATCCGGCGGCATAAGGCCGACCGCCGGATTTCTGCGTCTGTGTGCGCCGCTTCGTCCCGCGGTTTCATTCCTTCGTTTCATCGGAAAGGGAGCGGGGGAGGGAGTGGCATCGCTGCGCCGCGAAGCCCCAGCACCAGGCCCAATCAGCGTCCATCCAATCGCAGACGGCCCAAAACGAAGAAATCAGACGCTCGAATCTATGGCGTCTGATTTCGTCGCTCACAGCTAAGGAACCTTTCGACGAACAAACGCAGGACTCCCACCCCATGATCTACGGGGCGGGAGTCCGTCGCCTGGTCGCGGCAGCAGATGGCCGCCCGCACTGCGGGCTCAGGTGAATGGAAGACGCGGCTCGTTTGCGATGCCACGCAGGCGAACCGCCAGGTCGGACAGCTGCGTCGGGAACACCAGGAATATCGCGCAGACCAGCGCCAGCAACAGCACCAGCATGATCAGGTAAGCCACGCAAAAGCTCCGCTTCGCCTGGGCCTTGGCGAGTACCAAAAACGCGATCAACGCGATCAGATTCACACCGGGAATCGCCAGCAGAATCAGCGTGCCCAGCCAGTTCCACACGGACACGTGCGACTTTTTGACGATCTTCCCCTTATTTTCCGCGCTCGACATGCTTCATGCGCTCCCTTCCGTTGCGGCATCGCTTGGAATCGGATGCTCTATCATCTCCATTATACATACTCCAAACCACAGCGTCAAACGAACCCGGCGCATTGTTGAAAAAAAGTCATTCCCCCGCTGCTTTGTTCACACCGAGACCTCAGAAACCAAACATTCTCGCGGCGTTGTTCCAGAGGATGTCCTCCCGCTCCCGGTCGCTGAGCTCGAGCCGCATGAAGCGCTTCAGCTCGTCGT
>CANQGC010000076.1 GCA_947600345.1 uncultured Clostridia bacterium | reverse complement strand
ATTTTATCCTCCTTTGTTTACGTCCAGGTTTCATTCGCCGGCTCATTATAGCATGAGGGGACGGGGAAAGTCAAGCGAAGCAAGAAGCGTCACCGCGCCCTTGCCAGCTCGTAGCCCGGCAGCGCGGACAGCGGGGCCTCCGGAGAGCCTTCATGCACGAGGTACTCCACGACGCTCCTGCCGTCGAGCAGCGACGTGGGGGCGCCGCCCTGGGTCAGCACGAACCAGGCGCGCTCCCGGGGGCGCAGCAGCGCCAGCGCGCTTCGGGCGGCGGCGCCGCCGTCGAGCTGGTAGATGCGGGCGGGTCGGGGGGAGGGATCGCGGTCCAGCGCGCCGCTCAGGGCCTCGGCGCGGGCAGCGTCCAGCGCGCCGGTCTCGTCCCGGCCCGAGGCCAGCAGGAAGACCGCCGCCAGCGGCAGGCTCAGGTTCCAGATTCCGCGCTCCAGGCCGCCCAGCGCGAAGGCCAGCAGCAGCGCCCCGGCCAGCAGCCTTCCGCTCCACAGCAGCAGCGATTGCGCGCGGCGCTCGCCCAGCCAGGGCCCCAGCAGCGCGCAGAGAATTCGCCCGCCGTCCAGCGGAAGAGCGGGGAGCAAATTGAACAGCATCAGCGTCAAATTCGGCCGAATCAATTCAACAGCGCGACCGGGCAGAAGCACACGCCACTGCGCCAGCGCCGCGATCCCCACCGCCAGCAGCAGGTTGGCGGCGGGCCCGGCGGCGGCGGTGGGGATCAGCTGGCTCGGGGAGAGGCGGTAGGGATTCTCGATGCGCGCGCTGCCGCCGAAGGGCATCAGCCGAATCTCGGCGATGCCCACCCGGCAGAGCTTCGCCGCCAGCAGGTGCGCGAGCTCGTGGCTCCCCAGCGCGAGCGCCAGCGGCAGCATGCCGCCTGGCATCCCCAGCCGCAGCGCCAGCGCGGGCGCGGCCAGCGTCAGCAGCGGCAGCGCGAAGTCCACCCCGAGGGCGCGGAAGCGAATCACAGGCCCAGCTTCTCCGTGGGGTCGCAGCTCTCGCCCCCCTGGCGGAGCTCGAAGTAGACGCTGGACGCGGCGCTGCCGATGACGCCGCCGCGCAGCACCTGGTCCCCGGCCTGGAGCTCGACGCTCTGCAGGTTTGCCGTCACGCTCTCCATGCCGTTGCCGTGGTCGATCAGCACGCCGAAGCTCCCGTCGGAGAGCGGGCTCACGGCGGAGATCGTGCCGTCGGCGGCGGCGCAAACGTCCGCGCCCGCCTCGCAGTCGTACATCAGCCAGGGCTGGGCGTCGCTGTAGGGGTGGCTCAACTCGCCCTGCACGGGGGCGTGGAGCTCGCTGTCGGCGTCCAGATTGAAGAACACCAGCGCTGACTCCGGCATGAGGCTGCGCACGAAGGAGAGCTGCCCCAGCGACTTGTCCAGGTCGACGCGCATGGTCAGCGCCTGCTCGATGCCCCGGCTGGCGCGGACGGCCCAGGGCTGCTGGATGTTGCCCAGCGCGAGTATCCCCAGCAGCACGGCGCAGGCCAGGAAGCTGTTGCGCAGCAGCCGCTCCTGAAAGCTGAGGCGCGCCTTGACGCGCAGCCGCCTGGGGCGGTGGGCGCGTTTCGCTTCGCCCCCGGCGGCCGGGGCGCTCGCGGTGTGAATCAAGAGTTTGAGCTCGTCCGAAGCCATAAGAATATCCCTCCTTGTCACGAAAGCTTATGCGACGGGGAGGGATTTCTGAAGTGGGGTCAAATCTTTCTCGGCATGGAGGCGCGGGTGTGGCTCTCCTTCTGGCGCGATCGCATGATGACGTTTTCGGCCAGGCCGATGGCCATCATGCAGGTCAGCATGTTCGAGCCTCCGTAGCTGACGAATGGCAAGGGCACGCCTGTGACGGGGAGAAGCCCGATCACCATGCAGATGTTCTCCACCACGTGGAATATGAACATCGCGAGCACGCCAATCAGTATGTAGCTGCCGAAGGGGTCCTCCACCTTCAGCGCCTGGTAGATCAACCGGGCGAAGAGCAGGCCGTAGGCCAGCACCAGCGCGCAGGCGCCCACCAGGCCGAAGGACTCGCCCACGATGGCGAATATGAAGTCGGTGTGGTCGTCCGAGATGTAGCCCAGCGAGGCGAAGCTGCCGGGGGAGACCAGGCCCTTGCCGAACCAGCCGCCGGAGCCGAAGGCCGTCTGGCCGTTGATGACCTGGCGCGCCTCGTCCGGGTAGGACTCCGGATCGAGCCAGATCAGTATGCGGGTCAGGCGGAAGTTGTCGGAGGCGGCGTTGTTCATGAAGTACCAGACCGGGATCAGCATCAGCACGGCGCAGATGATGACGCCCCAGATCAGCTTGTAGTTCGTGCCGGAGATGAACACCAGTATGCAGAATACCGCCATGTACACCAGCGCCGTGCCCACGTCCGGCTGGGCTACGATCAGCACCAGCGGCAGCGCCATGTACAGCACCAGCGGGATCACGTCGCGGATGGTCATGATGGGCTTGACGCGGGAGGAGAAGGCGCGGGCGAAGGCGATGATGATGATGACCTTGCCCAGCTCCGAGGGCTGGAAGCCGCGGTCGCCGCCCCAGGTGAAGAAAGCGGTCATGCCGCCGCGGCCGCGCTCGACGCCCAGCACCAGCACCAGCAGCACCAGGTTCGCGGCGTAGAGCACGTTGGCGTACTTGCCGTACTGCTCGTAGTCGAAGAACATCAGCGCGAACATGGCGACGATGCCCACGACGATCCAGATCAGCTGGAGTCGGGGGTAGGTCAGCGACTGGGTTCGCAGCATCTCCATCACGGTCGCGGGCTTGCTCGTGACCTCGATGCTGCCCGCCGAGAAGATGGCGACCACGCCAAAGAGCGATATTCCGATGACGATGAAGAACAGCGGCCAATCGAAGTATCGCATCAGCTGGCGGGTGAAGTGGTTCTCGCGCAGCCCCTTGAAAAACGCGGCGATTCTTGCGAACATTGTACTCTCCTGTGTGGATTCGGCGGTTCAGGCGGAGACGCCCGGGGCCCCTCGGCCCGCCCGCCGGGAATGCGTCACTCGGCGATGCTGAACTCCTTGCCGACGGCGGTGGGCTCCGAGCTCTGCAGGGAGTCCAGGTAGTGCTGGATCACCGGCTTGATGGCGGAAGCGCAGTAGGCGCCGGCGTAGCCGTTCTGGATGTAGCAGATGGCCACGATCTGCGGGTTCTCGCGGGGCGCGTAGGCCACCATCCAGGCATTGTTCTCCACGTCCAGCTCGGTTCTCTGGGAGGTTCCGGTCTTGGCCGCGATCTGGTCGGCGTACTTCCAATCCTTGAAGTACTTACCGGCGGTGCCGCCGTCCTCGGCGGAGGTGACGTCCTCCATGCCCTGCATGATGAGGGAGAAGTAGCTGGGGTCGGTCTCGATCTGGTTGGCGACAACCGGCTCCTTCTCCAGCACGATCCTGCCGTCGGCGGAGATGATCTTGTCCACGATCTGCGCGTCGTACACGGTGCCGCCGTTGCAGATGGCGGACACGTAGCGGGCGACGGCGATGGGCGTCACCTGGGTGATGGACTGGCCGATGCCGTCCATGATGGTCTCGTTGGGCACCCAGAAGATGTCCTGCAGGTAGGTGACGACGGTGTTGACGATGTAGTGGTTGGCGATGTAGTCGCGGGGCAGGCCCAGGTCGTACTGGAAGACCTCGCGGATCGGCGCGTACCAGTCGCTCTTGGATTCGTAGGAGACGGCGATCTTGAGCAGCGACAGCACCGCCTCGTCCACCAGCTCATCGCTGAACTCGGTGTTGCGCTCCCGGGAGATGTCCGCGATCATGTTGCGGATGGACTCCGCCGCCAGCATGGGCTTGGAGGTCTCCTGGTCGTATACGGACTTCTCCGGGTCGTAGAGCATGTTCTGGTTGCCCACGATGGACGTGGATTCGCCGGGGAGCTCGATGTTGGTCTTCGAGGTGAGGCCCAGCGCTGCGGCCCACTGGTAGAGCCGGGTCACGCCCAGCTGATAGCTGACCTGGTAGAAGAAGTAGTTGCAGGAGTGGGCCAGCGCCTGGGTGACGTTCAGGTTCGCGTGGGTGTAGCGCTCCTCGTTGCTGACCCAGCACTTCGCCGGGTTGGTCTGGTTCGTCTTGTTGAAGGCGCCGCGGTCGGTGATGCGGGTCTCGGGCGTGATCTCGCCCTCGGCCAGGCCCGCCAGCGCCGTGACCAGCTTGAAGATGGAGCCCGGGGCGTCTCGGGTGGAGATGGCGCGGTTGTAGAGCGGGTCGTTGGCGTCCAGCAGCTCGTTCCACATGGCGTTGTTGACCCGGCCGCCGTTGAACATGCTCAGGTCGTAGTCCGGATAGCTCACCATGCCCAGCACCTTGCCGCTGTGGGGATCCATGCACACCATCGCGCCGGACTCGGCCAGGTCGATCTTCCAGTCGTTCTCCTCGTACTTCTTCAGCACGTCCTCGTTGACGTCCTGCCAGTAGGAGCGGTTCATCTGGTACTCCTGCTCGTCGTGGATTTCGGCGATGGTGTCGACCAACGCGTCCTTCATGACCTTTTCCAGATCCACGTCGATGGTCAGTACCACGGAGTTTCCGTCGGTGGGGGCGTCGTACTCCAGCTCGCGCACCACCTTGCCGCGGGTGTTGACCTCCACCTTGCGCTTGCCCTGGCGGTAAGAGATGTAGGGGGAGAGCTGGTCCTCCAGCGAGTACTCCACGCCCGCCGCGCCGATGTAGGCGTCGACCGGGTAGCCCTGGCTCTGGTAGGTCTCCAGCTGGTTGGCGGAGATCTTGGATATGTAGCCGGTGATGTGGGAGGCGATGCGGCCCTGGGGATAGACGCGGGAGGAGCTCTCCTCCACGTCGATGCCGTCCAGCTCCAGCGACTTTGCCTCGATCTCCGAAACCGTCTCAAAGCCCACGTCGTAGGCGATGGGCACGGGCATGGAGTTGAAGGCGTTCATGCGGGACTCCTGCCACAGCGCCAGCACCTTGACGATCATGTCCTCGTCCAGCGTGGGCGGGATCAGGTACTTCTCCAGCAGCGTGTTGAAGAGATCCTCCTCGGGCACGTTGGACATGTAGAAGTTGGTGCGCCACTGGCGCTCGCGGCTGCGCTCCACGGCCTCGGAGTCCGAGCCGGAGTCGAACACCCACTTGCCCTCGTCGTTCTTCTTCATCCAGAAGTCGTTGACGGTGGACTTGCCGTTGGATTCGATCAGCTCGATCACCTTGATCAGCACCTGGGTGTAGGCGGCGCGGTCGGCCTCCTCGGACTTGGTGGGGTCGCGGTAGAAGGTCACGTTCCAGCTGGTCGTATCGTAGGCCAGCGGGACCATGTTCGTATCGTAGATCGTGCCGCGCTTGCCGTAGGTGGTGATGGTCTTGGTGGACTGGCTCGAGGCGCGCGTGGTGTAGCGGTTGGAATCGCTGATGATCATGCTGTACATTCGAATGAACATCGCGCAGAATATGGCGGCCAGCATCAGCGACAGCAGCACGATCCTGCGCAGATTCGGTTTGAGCGTCTTCAATAGTTTTTCACCTCCCGGGTATCGCGGCCAGAGCCGGTGGACCTGGCGCCGAGGCAGAGCGCGCGGAACGGTTGATAGAGGATCAGGCACAGCGCGGTCATCATGGCCACGCGGATGAACAGGTCGCGCAGATAGGCCCATTCAAAGATGGCGGTGTTGAAGTACTGGTAGATCATCAGCACGAGCTCGTGCAGGAACAGCAGGGCGCTGATCCAGATGACGCGCACCAGCATCAGCTGAACGCGCTCCTTCCGGGGCATGCTGCGGTCGATCTGGGGCTGCTGATCCAGGAAGAAGCCGACCAGGAAGCCGATGATCACGTAGGGGAGCAGCTTCTGGCCCAGCGTGCCGGCGGTCACATCCAGCATCAGGCCGGACACGAGGCCGCAGATCATGCCCTGGGCGCGGCCCACCTGGATGCCCGTCAGAATGACGACCACCAGCGTGAGCGGCACCAGATACCGCCCATAGTAGAGCACCGGAATCAGCGCCGTGTCCAGCAGAAACGCGATGAACGCGGCGAAGTAGGGAGCAAGACGTCTAAGCAAGGCTACCTCCGTATTCGCTTACAACCGGATTCGTGCCGCAGGGCCCGCCGCTCCCCTCCCGGGGAAGGCTCGTGGGCCTCCCCAGGAGGCGGGGCGTCAGCTTGCGTTCGCCCAGTCGTCCTCGATGATGTTGCCGACGCTGAAGTCCGAGTAGGTGGACTGGTCGGGCGCGGGCGTGCTGGTCGGATAGGACCAGAGCGGATTCTCGTCGCTGGGCGCGGGCGTCGCCGTCTCGTTGGGCCCGGGCGTGGCCGCCTGCTGGTAGGCCGCCGTGGGCGTGGAGAGCGCGGGCAGCGACTCGGTGTCGGTCTCGATGACCGTGCGCAGTATGAATACCTCCTCGATGCGCTGGAAGTCCACCGAGGGCGCGACCACGGCGTAGGTGCCCTCGCTTCCGGCATCCAGGCTCAGCGCCGTGACGGTGCCGATGTGCAGCCCCTTCGGGTAGAGGGAGTCCGTACCCGAGGTGACCACCGTATCGCCGGGCGTGATGGAGTTTACGTTCGGCAGATAGTAGACGCGGCAGAAGGCCTCAGAGTCGGAGGCCGCCACCTGGCCGCGCATCACGCCGTTGTCGCGGGTGCGCTGCATCAGGCAGGCCACCGCGCTGCGGCTGTCGATGATGGAGATGATCTTGGCGTAGTTCAGGCCAACCTCATACACGCGGCCCACCAGGCCGTCGCCGTTGACCACAGCCATGCCGGTGGATACGCCGTGGCTGGTGCCGCGATTGACCGAGAAGGTTTCGAACCAGGGGCCGGCGTCGCGGGCGATCACCTTCGCGTAGATGGGTTCCAGGGACTCGTAGGTGGACTGGGCGTCCAGCAGCTTCTGCAGCCGCTCGTTCTCCGCCAGCGACTCCTCGGCGCCCTGGAGCTCCATGCGCAGCTGTTCGTTTTCGAAGGAGATGTCCTCGTACTCCTTCTGGAGCTTGTCGTAGTTTCGCCAGTTGGTCACAAAGTGGCGCACGCCGCCGGTGACGGTGCGTATGGCGTTCTGCACCGGCGACAGCAGCGAGCCCGCGGCATTCTCGACGACCGAGGGATTTCCGTCGCCGCGCGACATCAGCAGCGCGACCGCCGCCGCGACGAGTAGGAAGGCCAGCACGTAGATCAGTATGCGGCGAAGCCGGGCGCGCTTCGCCCGGGGCGTTCCCGCATCTCCACGCGTGGAGTAGCGCCGCTTGTTGCCACTCGTCTTTCTTGCCATTCTATCTGCTCCTTAAGGTTTGGAGTTTGCAGCTGATTCGGTGCTTCTCAGACCTCCAGCAGGCAGCCCGTGGCCGCGAGCTTCTGGAAGATCTTCTCATCGGAGGCGGCGATGCAGGCGCCCAGGGCGACCTCGTCCTGGGGATTTTCGCCGATGGTCACCGGCACGTTCAGGAGCGCGGAGAGGCGCTCCTTCAGGCCCTCGAGCAGCGCGCCGCCGCCGGAGAGGCGGATGCCGTTCTTGAGGATGTCCTCCGCCAGCTCGGCGGGCGTGTTCTCGAACGCCTCCCGGATGCTCTCGAGCAGGTTGTCCAGCGCGGGCAGGATCGCCCGCTGGATGTCCAGCGCG
The DNA here is from genome assembly GCA_947600345.1 of uncultured Clostridia bacterium. Lineage (GTDB taxonomy): Bacteria > Bacillota > Clostridia > Christensenellales > Aristaeellaceae > SFTH01. The sequence goes on along the minus strand of CANQGC010000076.1, from coordinate 3,539 downwards.
TTGACCTCGGCCATGCCGGGCCGGCCCGTGCGGGCGTCGCGACCGCGCAGGGTCACGTTCTCGACGCTGCCCATGGGGATCTCCAGCGCCGTGCCCAGGTCCACCTTCAGGTCCTCGGCGGTGCGCTGGCCGATGATGAGGCCCTTCTCCCGGCGCACGGCGCGCATGATGGCCTCGTCCAGCGCCAGGCTTCCGGTGCGGGTGGTGCGCGCGGCGACTACGCCGTTCATCGACAGTACCGCCACCTCCGTGGTGGAGCCGCCGATCAGCACGACCATCATGCCCTTGGGCTCGTCGATGGACAGCCCTGCGCCCAGCGCCGCGGCCACGCTTCCGCGCAGCAGCGCCGCCCGCTTGGCGCCCGCGCCGCGCACGGCCGCCTCGGCGGCGGCGTGCTCCACGCGGGTCGCGCCGGTGGACATGCTCACCACCAGCCGGTTCTTCTCCAGCGCGCGGCGCTTGCCCAGCGCCTTCTCCGCCAGCGACTTCAGCAGCAGCGTCGCCAGGTAGACATCCGCCACCGCGCCGTCCATCACGGGGGAGAGCAGCACCACGTCCTTGGGCGTGCGCCCGAGCATTTGCCGCGCGTCGCGGCCCACGCCGAGCACATCCCGGTCGTCCTCGCGCATGGACAGCACGTAGCTGGGCTCGCGCAGCACGATGCCCTCGTTCTCCAGGCAGATGGTCACGTTCGCGGAGCCCAGGTCGATCCCGACGCCGCCGGTAGAGAAAACGCCCATAGCAATAGTCCCTTCTGCGCGCTCAGCCGCGCGTAAATTCGTTCAACATGTCCGCGATGTCGCTCACGGGGAAGCCGATCACGTTCTCGTAGGAGCCGTCCAGCGCCTCGACGAACTTGCCCGCGCCGCCCTGTATGCCGTAGGCCCCGGCCTTGTCCATGGGCTCGCCGCTTCGGATGTAGGCCCGGATCTCCTCGTCGGAGAGGGCGCGGAAGCGAACGCCGGTGCGCACCACGCGGGTCAGCCTGCGCCCGTCCGCCGCGTCCGCCAGCGTCACCCCAGTGAACACCTCGTGGGTGTTGCCGGAGAGCTCGCGGAGCATCCGGTGGGCGTCGGCCTCGTCCTCGGGCTTGCCCAGCACCTCGCCGTTCAGGGACACCAGCGTGTCCGAGGCGATGACGATGCCGGAGTCGAGCTTCTCCGCCGCCGCGTCGGCCTTGCGGCGGGAGAGGATTCCCACCACCTCGCGGGCGGGGCCGGGGACGTGCTCGTCCACGTCGGTCACCAATATCTCAAACTCGTAGCCCATCTTCGCCAGGAGCTCCCGCCGCCGGGGGGAACCGGAGGCGAGGATCAGCCGGAAGGACTGGGCGCTTCGACCGGTCATATTCGCATTTCTCCATAGTATTCACAATTCTAATACTCTTTATTATACCACACAAGTGAAAGGATTCAAGCGCGAGCCGGAATTGTCACGAACATATCACGAACAAATTACAGAAATGGACCAGGAGGGGCAAACGTCCGCGCGCGAAGGGCGAGCGGACGGGAGGCCCGGGGGAGCGCGAAACGCGGCAAAGGACCCGCCGGTCGAAGCCCGCGGATCCTTTGCCGTGTTTCGATGGAGGCCGTTAGGCCGGTTTGCTCTTTTCCCTTTCATAGATTTGATAGGCGGTGTCGAGAATCCCCTTGTCGCACTCGTGGGAGAGCATCTCCCGGGCGCGCTCCACCGGATAATAGCCGCCGTTGAGGAAGCCCTGGTCGAAGGAGATGTGGAAGGAGGGATCGTCCGCCTCCATGGCGAACCACTGGATGCGGTTGCTCACATCCTTGCCCCGGCTCTCGGAGAAGAAGTCGAAGCGGGTGTTGCCGGCGATGCCGATGATGTGGGCGTGGATGCCCGCCTCGTCCTCGACGCGCCACAGGGCCACGTCGTTCGAACGGTTGCGGTTGCGAATCACGCCCTTGGGCATCACCCACTCGCCGCGGTCGCTCATCAGCAAAAATACCTGCTCCCCGCAAAATACGACGCCGCCCGCGCAGCTGCGAATCGCGCTTGCCATAGAAGAATCACCCCCTCATCATTCAGACGGCTCCCCGTGAGGAGCCAGCGAAGCGTCGCGCCGGCCCATTCCGGCGCGTGAAGCGCCGTTGCTCAGCCGATGGCGGGGAACAGCTTGCTCTTTCTGCAATAGGGACAGAACGCGCCGATCACGCCCATCATCTTCTTTTTGCAAGCCGGGCAGATGCACGGCTCCATTCTGACCGAACCCGCGCCTCCGGAAATCTGCTCCAGATCCTCGTCGTTCAGCGCCTTGGACGCATTCTTATCCATCGAATTCATACATCTCGCTCCTTTGCGGTCCATTTGCGCGCTCAGAACCCTGCGATTGGGCAAGCCGACCGACGCGCTTACGCTATAATCATAGCACAAACCGCGGGAAAATACAATACGAATCGCAAATTCCAAAATTATCTTCTAACATATTAGAAGAATTGGCGAAAATATTATTAAAATTAGTAGACAAATCGTTAGAATAATGGTAGAATAAAAGAAGAAGGTGGTGATCGGATATGAATGAAAACCTGGAGACTCTCAAGAGTTGGGTGCGCGAAGCGCATCGCATCGTGTTCTTCGGCGGTGCAGGCGTGTCCACTGAGAGCGGCATTCCCGACTTCCGCAGCGTCGACGGACTCTACAACCAGAAGTACGACTACCCACCCGAGACCATCTTGAGCCACAGCTTCTTCGTCCGCTATCCCGAGGAGTTCTACCGCTTCTACCGGGACAAGATGCTCATCTCCGGCGCGAAGCCGAATCCCGCCCACGTGAAGCTTGCGCAGTGGGAGTCGGAGGGAAAGCTGCTCGCCGTGGTGACCCAGAACATCGACGGGCTGCATCAGGCGGCTGGCTCGAAGAAGGTCTTCGAGCTGCACGGCAGCACGCTGCGCAATTACTGCCAGCGCTGCGGCAAGTTCTACAACGCGGACTACGTCAAGCAGAGCGCCGGCGTCCCCAAGTGCTCGTGCGGCGGCACGATCAAGCCCGACGTGGTGCTCTACGAGGAATCGCTGGACTACGACTGCATCACCGGCGCGGTCAGCGCCATCTCCCGGGCGGACGTGCTCATCATCGGCGGCACGTCGCTGAGCGTGTACCCGGCTGCGGGGCTGATCGACGAGTACCGCGGCCACCGGCTGGTGCTGGTGAACAAGACCCCCACGCCGAAGGATTCCCGCGCGGACCTGATCCTGCGCGACCCCATCGGCCAGGTGTTTTCCCAGCTGCCGTGACGGACGGAAAGATTCGCGGCTTCGGCCCGGTTTGGAGGCCGGACGCCCGCGTGCTGATCCTGGGCTCCATGCCCAGCGTGGAGTCGCTCAACCAGAGCTTCTACTACGCCCATCCCCGCAACGCCTTCTGGCCGATGATGGCCGAGCTGCTGGGGGAGCCGAGGCCGGACGGCGTGGAGGGGAAGAAAGAACTGCTCACGTCCCACAGGATCGCCCTGTGGGACACGGTCGCGGCCTGCGAGCGCAGCGGATCGCTGGACAGCAACATCCGCGCGGCGGAGGCCA
>CANQGC010000075.1 GCA_947600345.1 uncultured Clostridia bacterium | reverse complement strand
CATGCTGTTGCTGGACGAGGCCTGGCTTGGCGAGGACGGCGCGGCCCACGGCCGCTACACCGCCAAGGGCACGGAATGGTTCTTCGACGGCCACTTCCCGGGCAACCCCGTGATGCCGGGCGTGGTGCAGTGCGAGATCATCGCCCAGGCGAGCTGCATGCTGTTCGCCGAGGAGATGAAGGGCAAGACCGCCTACTACGCGGGCATCGACAAGGTGCGCTTCCGCAGGATGGTCAAGCCGGGCGACACGCTGGAGATCACTTCGACGCTGCTGCGCTCGAAGATGAACATGTACGTGGTGAAGGGCGAGGCCCGGGTGGACGGCGAGCTCTGCGCCTCCGGTGAGTTCTCCTTCATCATCCCGCAATAGAAGCCTCGCCCGAGAGCGGGTTTGCGCGAGCCGGATGTTCGAAATCGCGCGGAAGCCATAGATTGTTTGAACGGAGCGTAAAACGACGTGAACCGAAATCTGTTTGGATGGGGACAGGCCGATACCGCCGCGAAGCCCGTCGCGCCGCAGCTGCCGAAGCCCCCGGAGCAGCCCTACACCTCGTGCCCGGAGTGCAAGTCGCTGTACCTGTCCGAGGAGCTGCACCGGGGCGGCGGGGTCTGCCCGGTGTGCAACCACCACCTGCGCATACCGGCGCGGGCGCGGATCGCCTTCTTCGCCGACCCGGGAAGCTTTTGGGAATTCTGGCCGGAGCTGCAGGGCGGCGACCCGCTGGACTTTCCGAACTACGTCAAGAAGCTGACCCAGGCGCGGATCAAGTCCGGCGAGACCGAGGGCGTGATCACCGGCGAGTGCACCATCGGCGGCAACCAAACCTGCATATTCGCCATGGATCCCGGGCTGATGATGGGCTCCATGGGCTCCGCCGTGGGCGAAAAGATCACCCGCCTGTTCGAGCACGCCGCAGAGAAGCAGCTGCCGGTGGTGGGCTTCTGCCTGTCCGGCGGCGCGCGGATGCAGGAGGGCGCGCTGTCGCTGATGCAGATGGCCAAGACCACCAGCGCGGTCAAGCGCCACTCCGACGCGGGCGGGCTGTTCGTGTCCGTGCTCTGCGACCCCACCACCGGCGGCGTGATGGCCAGCTTCGCCATGGAGGGCGACATCATCATCGCCGAGCCCAACGCGCTGTGCGGCTTCGCGGGCCAGCGGGTGATCGAGCAGACCATCCGCCAGCAGCTGCCGCCGGGCTTCCAGCGGGCGGAGTTTCTGCTGGAGAAGGGCTTCGTGGACATGGTGTGCGACCGCCGCGAGCTGCGCGGCCGCCTGGCGGAGATCCTGCGGCTGCACCGAAGGGAGGCGGAGTGATGCGCGCATATGAGGCGGTGCAGGCCGCCCGCAGCAACCGGAGGCCCACGGCCAAGACCTACATCGACCGCATGATCGACGGCTTCATCGAGCTCCACGGCGACCGGCGCTTCGGCGACGACCACGCCGTGATCGCGGGCATCGGCCTGCTGGAGGGGGCGCCGGTGACGGTCATCGGCATCGAGAAGGGCTCCACGACCGACGAGAAGATCTATCGCAACTTCGGCCAGGCCAATCCGGAGGGCTACCGCAAGGCGCTTCGCCAGATCAAGCTGGCGGAGAAGTTCCACCGGCCCATCCTCTGCCTGGTGGACACGGCGGGCGCCTACCCCGGCCTGGGCGCCGAGGAGCGCGGGCAGGGGGAGGCCATCGCCGAGAACATGTACGAACTGAGCACCGTGCGCACGCCGGTGCTGAGCATCATCGTGGGCGAGGGCGGAAGCGGCGGCGCGCTGGCGCTGGCCGTGGCCGACGAGGTCTGGATGCTGGAGGACGCCTACTACTCCGTCATCTCCCCGGAGGGCGCGGCGAGCATCCTGTGGAAGGATTCCACCCAGGCGGAGCGCGCGGCGGAGTGCCTGAAGCTCACGGCCACGGATCTGAAGAGCTTGGGCGTGATCGAGCGCATCATACCCACCACCGACCTCGCCGGGGCGCACATGGACGCGCTCCGGGCGGCGGTGGCCTCCAAGCTGCGCGAAAAGCAGGCCCTGGATACCTACGACCTGCTGGAGGAGCGCTACCAGCGCTTCCGCAAGATGGGGGGCGACTTCCAGTGATCGCCATCGTGACCGATTCCACCGCCTGCATCACCCACGCGGAGGCCACGGAGATGGGCGTCGTGGTCGTGCCCATGAGCTACACGCTCTCCAGCGGCGCGAGCTTCAGCGAGGGCTGCATGGAGGACGACGACTCGGCGGAGCGCCAGGTGGCGGACGACATCGCGGGCGTGCGCACCAGCCAGGCCTCCTACAATAGCTTCATCAATACCTTCAACTGGCTGCGCCGGGCGGACTACGACGTGCTCTGCCTGACGATCTCCTCCAAGCTCAGCGGCACCTACGCCAACGCCTCCCAGGCGGCGCGCAGGATCCCCGGCCACCACATCCAGGTGGTGGATTCGCTCAGCGCCTGCGGGGGGCTCTACCTGTTGATCCGGGAGGCCAGCCGGATGATCGCCGAGGGCGGCAGCCTGTCCTCCACGGCGCGGCTGGCGAACCGCCTGCGGGAGCGTGTGTGCACCTGCTTCTCCGTGGACGACATCGCGCCGCTAAAGCGCAGCGGCAGGCTGGGCCCGGTGCGGGCGGCGGCCAGCGGCGTGCTGGGCATCAAGCCAATCCTGGAGCTGTGCGACGGGACGATCGCGCAGACCGGCATCAGCCGAGGCAAGCTCGACCAGTGCAAGCGGCTGGCGGAGTTCTGCGAGGGCGCGACCGGCCGCGTGGCCGTGGAGAGCTTTCTGGGTGACGACGCGGCCGCAAGGCTCTCGATCAAGCTGGCCAGGGAGGATCGCGAGATCGAGCGCCGCCGCGTAGGCCCGGTGCTCGGCGCGCACCTGGGTAGAGGCTGCGTAGGCGTGAGCTACATCGCCCCCGAGGGAAAATAGCGCACAAAGCCCCACCGTAACCCCAGCAGGGAGAATCCAAGGAACCTCAGGTTCCTTGGCAGGAATTCTTAAGGGACAGAGTCCCTTAAGGCAACACCGCACAGAACGGCGGCGCGTCAGGCGATGCCTTTTCCGCCATCTGCACTTGCAAATTTTTTGACTTGCAACCAGCAAGCCTGCAAAATTTGCAAGCACATCTGACGAAAAATTCATTTGCCTGCCGACCACCTTATCTGTGCGGTGTTGCCTTAAGCAGGTCTGGGCAGCGCCCAGCGTAACCCCCGTAACCCCCGTAGCCCCCGTAACCCCAGCGGCCCGCGCCCAATCCAAAACTCCATCCAACCGAACCAACGCCCCGCCGCCACCAAGCGCGGGCCGCCCGAAGCGAGTTTTGGCTTGGAAAGCAGCGCTTTCCAAGCCAAAAGAGCAAACGCAACCTCCGCATAAACCGCCCACCCAAAACCATCTCCCCACATCAGAAAGGCTCCAATCCCGATAAACGGGCTTGGAGCCTTTGATCGTCCGGCGCTCTATTTTGAACCGGGTTCTCTTATCAAACAACCCGGGAGGTTCAGCCAAGCTGCTGCTTCATCTGGGAAAACTTCTGCTTGGCCTCGTCAATCTCCGCCTGCGGAGCGTTCTTGGTGGCGTACCAACCAAGCTGGCTCATCTTGTCGAACACGGCGTACTGGTTGTTGAAGCAGCCGTTGAGGTTGTCGCTCAGCACCTGTCTGAGCTCGGGACAAGACGCCTCGGGAATAAAGGTGGAGTAACCGTCGGCCAGGTACTTCTCCTGGGCCAGCAGGTCCTCCATGCGGTCCTGATCCGTGAAGCAGGCACCGTTCGGACAATTGGACATCTTCTTCTCCTCCTTGAATTCTGTGCGTCAGGCGTGGCTGTTCAGATAGTTGAACAGCCGGTCGAAGCGCTGCCGGTGGTCGTTCGCGAGCTGAGTCGCGACGGCCTTGAGCTGCGGATCGCCAAACTCGGACGCGTAGAACTCCGCCTTGCGGCAGGCAACGTACTCGTGCTGCATCTGGTCGCCCAGAATCGTAAGGCTCTTGGTTTGAATCATGGAATTGTTCTGCATCGCATCTCACTCCCTGCCGGTCGATCGCCAATAGCTTGCGCCGCCCGACGCGCGCCTATTCTGCCAGATTCTTGCAAAAAATTCGAAAGAAAATGTAAAATCCCCTTGACAGAAATGGGGGGGGGGCGTTTATAATAGAGGAAGAATCATTTATGGGATGATCGACAAACGAGAGAATGGAGGAAGGAACATGAAGCACATCAAGCAAGCTTTGGCGCTGCTGCTGAGCCTGGCCCTGCTGCTGGGCATGGCGGCCGTCGCGGAGGAAGCGGAGGCGCCGGTCGAGGCGGAGTCGGTGGAAGAACTCGTGGAGGAACAGGCGGAGGAAGGGCCTGTGGAGCCCGCGGAGGAGCCTGCTGAAGAAGTCGAAGCGGAGCCCGAAGCTGAACGGGAAGCCGAAGCCCCGGAAGAGGAGCCCATCGAGGAAACCCCGGCGGAGGAGCCCGAAGCAGAACCCGTTGCCGAGGAGGAATTCTCCGTGGAATTGGAGGATTTTGGTTCATCGGCGGATGATTTCGTTGTTGTGGATGGAGTGCTCACAGAATACCATGGAAAAGATACGGTTATCGTCATCCCTTCCGACTTGGGTATAAAAGCGATAGGAACGGGCGCATTTAGCCATAGCCGTTCTACAAATCCAGCTCCGGAACATATTACGTCGATTACAGTGCCAGAAGGGGTTACAAGTATAGAGAAACAAGCCTTCGCTCAATTGTATGATTTGACTTCCGTCAGTTTGCCGGACACGCTTGAGACGATAGGCACCGATGCGTTTATATTTTGCCCACTCACAAGCATTGACTTGCCCGATAGTTTGACCCGTATTGAATCTGGCGCATTCGAAGGTTGCGCAAGTTTGACGAGCGTTTCGATTCCAGGACGAGTGGAGTACGTTGGGCTCATGGCATTTGCGTATTGTGAGTCGCTTGAAACGGTCATTCTTGAAAAGGAGCTTTGTGATCGGGGAACAAGTGGAATAGTATTTAAAGACCACGTATTCGATTACGCATATGATTTTGATGACTATACTGGGAAACAGATTCAGAACGTGATTATAGAGTGCGAGGATTATAAGGGAGATAATATAGACAAAGTTTTCGGCTCTCATGTCACGTCTCTAAAGCTACCTGCTAAGATTTCAAGCACCAGCTTGCTGGCAAATAATCTGAGATGCAGTGCCCTTGATATTAAGGCCGTTGAACTCCCTGAGGGATTGCAGATATTGCCGAATCGCGCGTTTATAAACTGTCGGTTTTTAGAGAGTGTAAGCATTCCAAATGGCATTACCAGTATTCCAGAACAGGCGTTTGACGGGTGCAGCAACTTGACGGAGGTCAATATTCCGTCAAGTGTAAAAAGTATTGAATATGACGCTTTTCGGAACTGTACATCGCTGAAGCGACTCGTTGTTCCGAACAGTGTTACGAGCATGGATAACCCATTTAGCGGACAAGATGGTGATACATTTTTCAAACTAGATATTACTTTAGTCGTTGGAAAAGGATCGTATGCGGAGAAGTTCTGCAAGCTTTATGGGTTCCGATATGAATATCAGTCGGGCTCCGAACCCGTCGGCGACGCAACAGTCATTCTGCCGTTCGCCGAGAAGACGCTCTCCCAGAAGGAGACCGTGACACTCAAGCCCAGCACCGAGGGCCTGTCGAAGAAGGAAAGCTATACTTTCTCCTCCTCCGACACGAATGTCGCTTCGGTGAGCAAGACCGGCGGGAAAATCACGGCGAAGAACCCCGGCACCGCGGTCATCACCGCGAAGGGCAAGACCAGCAAGCAGAGCGCGACCTGCACGGTCACGGTCATCTCCGCGCCGCAGACGGTGCGCATCGAAAAGCCGAGCAAGCTGGACTACACCACGGACGACGCGGCGTTCGCGCTGGCGGCAAGCGTGGAGCCTCCCGAGGCGGTGCAGGGGGTCAAGTGGACGAGCTCGGACGAGTCTGTGGCACGGGTGAGCGACGATGGCCAGGTGACGCTGGTGGGTCAGGGCAAGGCGACGATCAAGGCCACGACGGAAAAGAAGGGCACGAACGGCAAGAAGCGCAGCGCGAGCGTAACGCTGAATGTGACGGACCCGCACATGCCGGCGAGCGTCTTGATCAGCGAGAAGGCGAGCGCGCCGCTCTACGTCAACAAGGGCGAGACCCTGGCGCTTCACAGCGAGATGAAGCCCGTGACGGAGGGCCAGGAGGTTCGCAGCGGCGTCATCTGGTCGATCCCCGCGAAGCAGCAGAAGTATGCCACGATTGACGCCCAGACCGGCGTGCTTCAGGCGAAGGATTTGGAGGGAAGCGTAACCGTAACCGTCAAGACCGAGAAGAAGGGCGGCACCGGCAGCAAGAAAAAGCAGCTGACCGACACGGTAAAGATTACGGTGGTCGATCCGAGCAAGCCGCGCGCGGTGACGATCAACGAGGGCGAGAAGGAGATTCCGCTGTACTACGAGGCGGGTAAGACGCTGGCACTGCAGGCGACGATTGAGCCCGCGACGGCGACGCCGGGCGTGAAGTGGTCGATCTCGAGCAAGGCGCAGCGGAAGATCGCGACGGTCGACGCAAGCACCGGCGTGGTGACGCCCACGGGCAACAAATTCGGCGTCGTCACGGTGAAAGTCGAGACGACGGCCAAGAAATCGAACAAAAAGGCCGCGACGGCGACGATCAAAATCGCGGTCGTGGACCCGAAGCTGCCCTACAGCGTGAAGATCACCAAAGAGGACGGGACTGAACTCCAGGACGGCGTCGAGCTCAAGGCCGGCGAAACGCTGAAGCTGAACGCGAGCATCGAGCCCGAGACGGCGACGGAGAAGACGGGTCTGACCTGGTCGATCTCGAAGTCGCAGAAGAAGTACGCGACGGTGGACGACGACGGCACGGTGCACGGCGTCAAGTCCGGCAAGACGGTAACCGTCACCGTCAAGACCGCAAACGGCAAGAAGGACACCATCAAGGTGAAGGTCGTGCCGTAAGCAAGAGCGACGAGAGCGCCCCGGAGCGAAGGCTCCGGGGCGCTTGGCGTGAGTGCCTATTGAGAGATGGCCCAGGCGGCGTCGATCAGCGCGGCGCGGAAGGAGCCGGGGCCCCTGCCGGAGGCCTCGGCCTCGGCGCGCTCGGCGCAGCGCTTCCAGAATTGCGCGGCCCGCGCGGCGACTTCCGTAGGGCCGGGTTTCGCGTCGGTGTCGCCTATTGAGAGATGGCCCAGGCGGCGTCGATCAGCGCGGCGCGGAAGGAGCCGGGGCCCCTGCCGGAGGCTTCGGCCTCGGCGCGCTCGGCGCAGCGCTTCCAGAAGGAGGCGGCCTGCGCGGCGGCCTCCAGCGGATTCGGCTCCACGGCGGCGAAGGCGCCGCAGAGGGCGGAGAGCATGCAGCCGCTGCCGGTGATCTGGGAGATTCGGTCGCTGCCGCCCGCGACGCGGCGGGTCTGCTCGTCGTCGGAGATGAAGTCCGCGCTGCCGCTGAGCAGCACCGTGGAGCCCAACTTGCGCGCCAGCGCCCGGGCGATGTCCGCGCGCCACGCCTCGCTGGCGCTCGCGCCGCTGTCCACGCCGCGCTCGTTGGAGGCCTCGCCCAGCAGCGCCTGGGCCTCGCTCAGGTTTACGCGCAGAATCGTGGGGGTGAAGCGGAGCAGCATCGACCGGATGCCCGCCAGACGCCAGCGGCTCGCGCCCGCGCCCACGGGGTCGAGCACGCAGGGCTGATGAAGCTCGTTGGCGATCCCGCCCCGAACCGCGCAGAGCTCGAAGCGCCCGGCGTCCGGCGTGCCGGTGTTGAGCACGCAGGCGGAGGAGATGGCGGCGATGTCCGCCATCTCCTCCGCGGCTTGGGCCATCATCGGGCTCGCGCCGATGGCCAGCAGCAGGTTCGCGCAGTCGTTGGCCGCCACGATGTTGGAGACGCAGTGCACCAGCGGCCGGTTCTCCCGGATGCGGCGCAGGGCGTCGCGAAGCTCGCTCATCGCGCGCTGCCCAGCGTGGCCTGCATCCGCTCCAGCGCGCCGGCGCGCTTCAGCGTGTAGACCAGGATTCCGGCCAGGATCGAGCCGCCGGCGGTGGAGATCAGGAAGGGCACGATGTAGGCCGTGGCCGCGACGCTCTGGCCCATCAGCAGCGTGGCGATGGGGTAGGCCAGCAGGCCGCCGATGATGGACGTGCCGAACACCTCGCCCACCAGCGTGGCGGGAAGGTTCTTCGTGAAGTGGAAGATCAGGCCGCACAGCAGCGCGCCGGGCATGCTGCCCGGGAAGGCCATCAGGCTGCCCAGGCCCAGCAGGTTGCGGATCAGGCTCGCGAGGAAGGCCACGGCCACGCCGTACCAGGGCCCCAGCAGCACCGCGCAGAGCACGTTCACCATGTGCTGCACCGGCGCGCACTTGCTGCCGAACACCGGCACGGAAAACATGCTGCCCACCACGGCCACCGCGCAAAACATCGCGGCGACGGTCAGCTTGCGTATGGAATTGGATTTCATATTGGAATTCATGATGTGTATCTCTCCTTTGCGTACGGATGCGAGAAGGGCGTGCAAACAGCGCTCTTCCCAGTGGGCGGGCAGGCTTGCCCGCGGGAAAATTCGGTCGAGGCTTGCTGGCCTCCTCTCACGCCGGAACACGGCTTCCCATCGCTGCTTGCGGCATCCGAACGCAGGGCGCTCCCCCTCCGTCCGACCCGGTTCCGCCGGGTACAGCCGGGTGCGCCTCCCTTCGAAGAGATTTGAGAACGTGGGTACAAAAGCGGTGGCCGGCCGGTCCGCCGCGCTCCGCTTTTGTGAGATGAGCGTAGCACAGTTTCGCCGCTTTGTCAAGCAGGGGATTGCAATTCTCGTCGAAATTGTTTATGATATACGATAGATTCATGGAGGTGGAAATATGAAGCTCAACCCTAAGGCGCTTCGGCTCTACGCCGTCACGGCGGAGGCGGCGAGCGCGGATGTGCTGCTTGCGCAGGTATCGGAGGCCATCGACGGCGGCGCGAGGATCGTGCAGCTGCGGGAGAAGAAGCGGAAGGGCGAGGCGCTGTTGGCGCTGGCCCGGCGCTTCGCCGCGCTGTGCCGGGAGAGGGGCGCGCTCTCCATCATCAACGACGACGCGGAGGTCTGCCTGGCGTCCGGCGCGGACGGCGTGCACCTGGGCCAGGGGGACATGGACCTGCGCGCGGCGCGCGATCTGCTGGGCCCGGACAGGCTCATCGGTGTGTCCGCCCACAACGTCGAGGAGGCGAAGCTTGCGGAGGCGGGCGGCGCGGACTACCTGGGCTCGGGCGCGGCCTTCGCCACGGGAACCAAGCGCGACGCCCGGCCGATAGGCCCGGAGGCCTACCGGGCGATCACCGGCGCGGTGTCGATCCCCGTGGTCGCCATCGGCGGCGTCAATGGGGAGAACATGCGCGAACTGGCCGGGCGCGGGCTGGCAGGAGCGGCGGTGGTTTCGGCCATATTCGGCGCGGCGGACGTTAAGAGCGAGACCCGGCGGCTGCGGGCGCTGGCGGATTCGGTGTTCGCGGAGGAGGGGCGGCTTCGCACGGCGCTGTCCATCGCGGGCAGCGATCCCACCGGAGGCGCGGGCATCCAGGCCGACCTCAAGACCATGACGATGAACGGCGTGTTCGCCATGAGCGCCATCACGGCGATGGTGGCGGAGAACACGCTGGGCGTGGCGGGCATCCAGGAGTCGACGCCGGAGTTCCTGGAATTGCAGCTGGACTGCGTGTTCACGGACATCTATCCGGACGCGGTGAAGGTGGGAATGGTTTCCTCGGAGCCGCTGATTCGCGCGATCGCCGGGAAGCTTCGCCGCTACGGCGCGCGGCATGTGGTGGTCGACCCGGTGATGGTCGCCACGGCGGGATCGGCGCTGATGGAGGGCGGCGCGCTGGGGGCGCTGAAGCGGGAGCTGTTGCCGCTGGCAGAGGTCATCACGCCGAACATCCCCGAGGCGGGGGCGCTCTCCGGCATGGAGATCCGAAGCGCTTCGGACATGGAGCGCGCGGCCGGGGCGATATTTGAATCCTGCGGCGCGGCGGTGCTGGTCAAGGGCGGACACGCGCTGCGCGACGCCAACGACTACCTGTACTCCGCGGACGGTGGGCGCTGGTTCGAGGGGCGGCGCATCGACAATCCCAACACCCACGGCACCGGCTGCACGCTCTCCAGCGCCATCGCGGCGAACCTGGCGAAGGGGTATGCGCTGGAGGCATCCGTGGCCCGAGCGAAGGAGTATCTGTCCGGCGCGCTGTCGGCGATGCTCGACCTGGGCGGTGGCTCCGGGCCGATGGATCACGCCTTCCGCCTCGATCCCGCCCTTCGCCGCCGGGCGGAAAAGCCTTAAATCTTGCTTGTGCGCGCGAAGTTTTTGTGTTAGAATGAATGCATCGCTGCATTTGAGATGGAGGGAGTACGGTTTGGGGAGCATTTGCTATGATGTCGCGGTGGTCGGCGGTGGGGTCACCGGCTGCGCCATCGCGCGGGAGCTCGCGCGCTGGGAGCTTTCCACCTGCGTGATCGAGCGGGCGGAGGACGTGTGCGCGGGCACGAGCAAGGCCAACAGCGCCATCATCCACGCGGGCTTCGACGCGGAGCCGGGCACGTGGAAGGCGCGGATGAACGTGCGGGGCAGCCGCATGATGCCGGAGCTCGCGCGGAAGCTGGACATTCCCTTCCGCAGGAACGGCGCGCTGGTGGTCTGCCTGAACGAGGCGGAGAAGCCGGCGCTGGAGGCGCTCTATCAGCGGGGCCTGCAGAACGGCGTGGAGGACCTTTCGATCCTCTCCGGCGACGAGGCCCGCGCGCTGGAGCCGAAGCTTTCGCCGGACGCGGTCGCTGTGCTGCGCGCGGAGACCTCCGGCATCGTCTGCCCGTTTGAGATGACCATCGCACTGGCGGAGAGCGCGCAGGTCAACGGCGCGGAGTTTCGGCTGGGCGAGCGCGTGGAGGAAGTCGCGCGCGACGGCGGCGGCTGGACGCTGCGCACGTCGAGGGGGGAGATCTCGGCGCGCTTCGTGGTCAACGCCGCAGGCGTGCACGCGGGCGAGCTCAACAATATGGTCAGCGCCCGCAAGCTACATATCACGCCGCGCCGGGGCGGCTACCTGCTGCTCGACAAGACGGCCGGTGGGCACGTGGGTTCCACGATCTTTCAGCTTCCCGGCAGGCTCGGCAAGGGCGTGCTGGTGACGCCGACGGTGCACGGCAATCTGCTGGTGGGC
>CANQGC010000074.1 GCA_947600345.1 uncultured Clostridia bacterium | reverse complement strand
GCAGCGCCTACGTGACCTTCCCCTCCCGGGGCATCGACGAGTATCCCTACCAGACCGCGCGCTACGTGCGCATTACCGCCGAGAGCGCCGGCCTGCGCCTGAGCGAGGTGGCCTTCCTGGACGAGGCGGACGCGCCCATACCCGTGACCATCGCCTCCCGCTCCGGCGAGTACGCCGACTACGCCTACGACCCGGAGGCGCTGATCGACGAGCAGGACACCGCGCCCGCGATCCCCAGCTACTACAACGGCACCTACTTCGACGAGATCTACCACGCCCGCACCGCCTACGAACTGGTGCGCGGCGACCTGACCATCTACGAGTGGACGCACCCGCCGCTGGGCAAGCTCATCATGTCGCTGGGCATCGCCATCTTCGGCATGACGCCCTTCGGCTGGCGCTTCATGGGCGCGCTGGTGGGCGTGTTGATGGTGCCGCTTATGTACCTGCTGGCCAAGCAGCTGACGAAATCCACGAAGCTTTCGTTCCTGGCGATGGCGCTGATGGCGCTGGATTCCATGCACTTCACCCAGACCCGCATCGCCACCATCGACTCCTACGCCGTGTTCTGGATCATGCTGATGTACCTGTTCATGATCCGCTACGTGCAGATGGACTGGCGTACGGTGTCGCTGAAGCGCAACTTCGTGACGCTCGGCCTCTGCGGCGTCACGATGGGGCTGGCCTGGGCCACCAAGTGGATCGGGCTCTACGCCTCGGCGGGGCTGGCGATCCTCTACTTCTGGAAGCTCGCCTCCGAAATCATCCACGCCGGGGAGGAGCGCGGGGCGTTCCTGAAGCGGGCGCTGTGGAGCTGCATGTTCTGCCTGGGCTTCTTCGTGCTGATCCCGGCGCTGATCTACTACCTCTCCTACACCCGCCAGCTGCACGTGGAGGGCGTGGCGAACGTGTTCGACATGTTCTCCAAGCAGCGCTTCGACCGCGTGGTACAGCTTCAGGAGAGCATGTACAACTACCACGCCGGGCTGGGCGACGACACCCACTTCTACCGCTCGCCCTGGTACCAGTGGCCGGTGATCTGGTGGCCGATGTGGTACTACTCCGGCACGGCCTACCTGCCCAGCGGCATGATCGCCTCGATCACCGCGATGGGCAACCCGGCGGTGTGGTGGACGGGCCTGGCCGCGCTGATCTTCGTGCTGATCGGCAGCGCGTGGAAGCGGAAGGCGCCGAAGGAGTGGCTGATCGCGCTGATCGGCTTCGCATCGCAGTTCCTGCCCTGGGTGCTGGTGCCGCGCTCGACCTTCATCTACCACTACTTCGCCAGCGTGCCCTTCATCATACTCTGCACGGCGCTGATGCTGGGCTGGCTGAAGGAGCAGAGCGAGGCGGGCTTCAAGGTCGCGAGCGTCGCGCTGCTGGCGGCGGCGCTGGGGCTGTTCATCGCCTTCTACCCGCTGGAGGCCGGAACGCCGGTGAGCCGCGCCTACGCTATGCACCTGCGCTGGTTCAAGTGGTACAACTTCGAGCCCTGACGATTTCGCGATGAGGAGGGAGCGCGAATGCTCGCGAGCATCCAAAGCTGCGGCCTGAGCGGCATCGACGGCTACGCCGTGACCGCCGAGATCAACCTGGCCTCCGGCATGCCCATGTTTGAGATCGTGGGCCTGCCCGACGCCTCGGTGAAGGAGTCCCGGGAGCGCGTGCGCGCCGCCCTCAAGAACAGCGGCTTCGACTTCCCCAACGGCCGCATCACCGTGAACCTGGCCCCCGCTGATCTGCGCAAGGAGGGCCCCGCCTACGACCTGCCCATCGCGCTGGGCCTGCTGGCATGCTCGGGCATGATCGATCCGGAGCGATTGAAGGACACCTGCGTCATCGGCGAGCTTTCGCTGGACGGCAGCGTCCGGGGCGTGCGCGGCGCGCTGCCGATGGCCATCTCCGCCCGGGGCTGGGGCGCGAAGGCCATGATCCTGCCCGCCGCGAACCTGCCCGAGGTGCGCTGCATCGACGGCATCGAGCTGCTGGGCGCGGAGTCGCTGCTGGCCGCGGCGCGGCACCTGCGCGGCGAGGAACCCATCGAGCCGATGCGCGCGGTGAGCTACTCCGAGCTTCTGCAGCGGCGCGAGTTCGCCGAGGACTTCGCCCACGTCAAGGGCCAGCGAAGCGCCAAGCGCGCGCTGGAGATCGCCGCCGCGGGCGGGCACAACGTGCTGATGATCGGCCCGCCCGGCTCCGGCAAGACGCTGATGGCCCGCTGCATGCCCACGATCCTGCCCGACATGAGCTTCGAGGAGGCGCTGGAGACCACGCGCATCCACTCGGTGGCGGGCATCGTGCCGCCCACCGGGCTGCTCACCGAGCGCCCCTTCCGCTCGCCCCACCACACCGCGTCCCACGCCTCGCTGGTGGGCGGCGGCACCTACGCGCTGCCAGGCGAGGTGTCGAAGGCGACGAACGGCGTGCTGTTCCTGGACGAGCTGCCGGAGTACCCCCGTGACGTGCTGGAGGCGCTCCGCCAGCCGCTGGAGGACGGCGAGGTGCACATCGCTCGGGTCAGCGCCCAATCGGTGTACCCGGCGCGCTTCGTGCTGGTGTGCTCGATGAACCCCTGCCCCTGCGGAAACCTGGGCAGCCGCACCCGGCCCTGCCGCTGCACGCCGCCGCAGATTCGCCGGTACTTAAACCGCGTGTCCGGCCCGCTGCTGGACCGCATCGACATGCACATCGAGGTGGAGTCCATCCCCGCCGAGCGGCTGAGCCAGGATACCCCGGAGGAGACCTCCGCCGAGATCCGCAAGCGCGTGGAGGCCGCCCGGGAGATTCAGCGCAAGAGATATGAGGGCGACCCCGCCGGCATCCGCATCAACGCCCAGCTCGGCGCGCGGAACCTGAACGCCGCCTGCCCGATGGAGCCGGGCGCCAGGGATTTATTGCTCATGTCCTGCGAGCGGCTCAAGCTCTCCAACCGCGCCTACACCCGCATCCTCAAGGTCGCCCGCACCATCGCCGACCTGGAGGGCGCCGACATCATCACCGCCGAGCACATCTCCGAGGCCGTGCAGTACCGCACGCTCGACCGGAAGTACTGGGGTTGAATCAATGAATGATCCTGAAACCAAAAGCCACCCCCACGCAGGGCGTGGGGGTGCGATATACAGCGAGGAGGGCGCTCCTGGGAGCGCCCTCCTCGCTGCCTGTTCGGAAGCGGGAATCAGCCCTTGATGGATTCGAAGACCGGTTCCTCCTCCTCCGTCTCGAGGCACACGCAGTAGTTCTTGGCGGTCTTGAGCTCGTCCGGCAGGGAGACCTCCACCATGCCGTCGCCCTCGCAGGTGCGCTCCGCGCGGAACTCCAGCGGCCGGTGGTCGCCGACCAGGTACGCGCTCTTGAACTTGTTTCCCACGTTCAACAGCTCGATGCGGATGCGCGGGGAGAGCACGTGAACGTAGAGCTTGTGCGGCTTGTGCGTCAGCTCGATGCCCGGCACGTCGTAGGGATAGATTCCCACCGAGCGGGAGCCGAAGATGGCCTCCGCGTTGGCCTTGACGTACTTGCCCACCTCGTTGAGCACTTCCACGCAGGCCGGGGGCACGATGCCCTCGGCGGTCGGGCCGACGTTGAGCAGGTAGTTGCCGCCGCGGCTGACGATCTTGAGCAGCAGCTGGATGATGGTATCCGGGCTCTTCCAGTTGGTGTCGAACTTGTTGTAGCCCCAGGTATCGTTGACGGTGGCGGGAAGCTCCCAGTCCCCGTCGAAGGGCAGGCGCGGCAGGAAGTTGTCGCCGGTCGTCATGTAGTCGCCCATGTGGTTGCCGGTGCGTCCGGAGAGCAGGCAGTCCGGCTGGATCGACTTGACGAGATGGATGAGGTCCTTCGTCTGTTCGACGGTGATGCCCATCGGCGTATCGAACCAGATGAGGCACAGCGGCCCGTAGTTCTCCAGCAGCTCCTTGACCTGGGGCTTGCACTTCTCGTCGAAGTACTTCTGGAAATCCTTGTGGCTGTTGTCCTTGTGCATCATGTAGCCGTTAGGGTCGTCCCAGTCCTGCGCCTGAGAATAGTAGATTCCCAGCCGCATGCCGTGCTTGTCGCACGCCTTGCGCAGCTGCATCAGTATGTCCTTGCCGTAGGGCGTCGCCTTCACGACGTTGTAGTCGCTCACCTTCGAATCGTACATCGCGAAGCCCTCGTGATGCTTGGAGGTGAGCACGATGTACTGCATCCCCCAATCCTCCTTTGCCCGGCGCACGAACTCGTCGGCGTCAAACTGCGTGGGATTGAACTGCTCCGCAAGCTTGCGATACTCCTCCACCGGGATGTCCAGGTTGTTCTCGATCCACTCGGCGATGCGGTCGGTCTTGATACCCTTGTACTCGCCGGCCAGGATGCAATACAGCCCCCAGTGCACGAACAGTCCGTACTTGGCGTCCTTGAACCACTGCTGCTTGGTGTCCTTCATCAAATGCATGCTCCTCTCGAATGTTAGCCCTTAATCGCGCCCGCCATCATGCCTTCCGCGACCTTCTCATGCAGGATCAGGTAGATGATCAGCATTGGGATCATGGACAGTATGATGAACGCAAACTCAGGTCCGTAGCTGGTTGTGTAGTTGGATGTAAAGTTCAGCATGGCGCGCGACACGGTGTAGAGCGAATCCTTGTTGATCAGGATCAGCGAGAAGATCAGCTCGCTGTATCCGTAGATGAACACCAGGATCGCCTCCGTGGCGATGATCGGCGCGCACAGCGGAAGCAGAATGTGCACCAGTATCTGCGTATCCCCGCAGCCGTCGATCTTCGCCGCTTCGTCCAGGCCGCGGTCGATGCCGCGTATGTAGCTGGTAAACAGGAAGATCGCCTGCGACAGGTTGAACGCGGCGTACACCAGCACCAGGAATATGTAGTTATTCTTGCCGCTGACCACGTTCGCCATACGGTTGATGGAAACCAGCGTGCAGTGCACGGGAACCATGACGCCGGCCATGAACAGAATGTAGGTGCCCTTCAGGTACTTGAAGGATTTGCGGGCGATCGCGTAGGCGCCCGGCAGGGCCACGACGATGACCAGCACCAGCGTGGCGATGGCCACCAGCAGCGAGCGCGTGATGCTGCCCACCGCGTTGGCGGTCGCGATGGCGCTGGGATAGTTGCTGAACTGCCAAACCTTCGGCAGGTTGAACATGCCCAGCAGGATCTCATCGTTCGACTTCAGGCTGTTGAGCAGCGTGATGACCAGAGGGAAGAAGGTGATGACTGCGAGAAGGGCGGCCACAAAGTACTGCAACCCCTTCTTGAACCGCCGCTTTGCACGATTCTTATTCATTGCACACTCTCCTTTCTCTCGTCAGTTCTTCTCCTGCTTGAACACGACGTTGTTCAAGAACAGGGAGAGAATGAGGCCCAGCACCAGCAGGAAGATGCTGATGGCGCTGCTGCGGCCCATGAGCTTATACTGGAAGCCCTGGCTGTAGAGCAGGATCGCCGGCGTGGCGCTGGTCTCCACGGGGCCGCCGCCGGTCATGGCGTACACGATGTCGAACGCCTTCAGGCAGCCGGTGATGCAGGTGACGGAGAACACCATGAACATGTTCTTGCACATCGGCACGGTCACGTAGAAGAGCTTCTTGAGCCCCAGGCAGCCGTCCATCAGCGCCGCATCGTGAATGTCCTGCGGAATCGCCACGAGGCCCGCGGCGAAGATCAGCATGTTGTAGCCGGCGTACATCCACTCGTTGACGAGCACCACGCACCAGATGTTCACCGTCGGCGTCGCCAGCCAGTTGATGACCCAGTCTCCCAGTCCCAGTCCGCGCAATGCCTGCGCCAGCACGCCGAAGTCCGCGTTGAGCATGAACTTCCACATCAGGCCCACGGCCGTGGTGCCCAGCATGACCGGCATCAGGTAGGACGCCTTCAAAAACTTCGTGCCCTTCATCTTCGATGTGACCAGCAGCGCCATGCCGAAGGCGATGGGCATCAGCACCACGAAGCCGCCGATCATGAAGTACAGGGCGTTGAGCATGCTGTTCCAGAACTTCTCGCTGGTCAGCACCTTGGTGTAGTTCTCCAGGCCAACCCACGTCACAGCGGAGCCGCCGACGCCGTTCCACTTGTTGAACGACAGCCAGAACGTATTGATTACGGGGTAGATTACGAAGATGATCGTGAGTAATACGCCGGGCAGTACGAACAAAAGCGACGTGAGAAGCTCCTTCCTCGTTCTCCTGGATTTGATACGCATGAGCTTCACCTCCAATGTTCCAGAGGGCCATCGCAAACCGGAAGGATCTGCAACAGCCCTCTGAGTATCAAATCAGTCGTTTTCCGTCGGCTTTACTTATTCGTACTCGCTGATCAGATCGACGATGGTCTCGCCGATGGTATCCGCGTCGGCGCCCATGGGGATCTGCTGCAGCGCCTGGCGAACGGTGTTGATCATGTGGCTGGCGATGTCGTAGTTCTCGATGTCGCCCGCGACGACCTCGGACTCGTTCAGCACGGCCATGGCCTCGGAAGCCAGGTAGTTGACGTCGCTGTCGGTGGTCACGACCACGCTCATCGGCGCCGGATAGCCCTCGTAGAAGTGGTTGACGACTTCCTCAGAGGTCATGTACTTGAGGAACAGCACGCTCGCCGCGACCTCATCGGGATCGCCGGTATCCACGACGTAGTAGGCCTCGTTGCCGCCGCCCATGTCGTTGTACTTGTACTCCTCGTTGACGTAGGGCATGCGAAGCGGATGCACCTTGCCAGCGGCCACGATGTCGTCCTTGTGGTCCTCGGCGCAGTACCAGGTGCCCATGAACAGGAAGGCGGTCTTGCCGGTGTTGAACAGCGCGCGCTCCTGGCCGTCGTCGGTGCCCAGCAGGTTCGTGCCCAGGTAGCCCTCGTTGTAGGCGTCGATGATCATCTGATAGATCGCCTTCTGCTCATCGCCGTCATAGGCGACCTCGCGGGTGCCCAGAGGCACGGCGATCTGGCAGCCGTAGGTCTTGTAGTTCAGCGCGGTGAACTACAAGACCTACGGCTGCCAGATCGCCGAAGCGGTAGTCATCCTGCTCGCCCATCTCGAAGGGCTGCACGCCGTTGGCCTTCAGCTTCGCGCAGGCATCCATCAGGTCGTCCCAGCTCTGGATGGAGGCGGGGTCGATCTCGTTCTCGGCCAGGATGTCCTCATTGTAGAACAGCATCACTTCGTAGCCCGTGAAGCCGCAGCCATAGGTGCCCTCGATGCCGTAGGAGGTGTAGTCGACCATGTCCTTGCCCAGGGAGTTGAAGCGGCTGGGCCAGTCGGGATACTGCTCGAAGTAGGGATCCATGTTGACGATCAGGCCCTCCTGGATGTAGGCCAGCATGCGGCTTCCGCCGTACTCAACGATGATGTTGGGCATGGAGGCCTTGTCGCTCATCAGAACGGATTCGCTCTGCAGCCACTCGCTCTCCGTGGGGATCTTGATGGCCTCAACCGTGATGCCCGGGTACTTCTCCATGAAGGAATCGACGATCCACTGGTACAGCGGGCCGGAGGTGTCCGCTTCATCCCAGCGGGTATGGATCGTAATGGTAACGCCATCGTAGGTGCGGTTTTCCACGTCGTACTCGTTGGCCTCGGCAAGGCCCGATCCGGCGCAAATTGCCATCACCATGATGATGGACAGCAGCAGTGCGAGATACTTCTTCATTGTTTCTACCTCCTCTTTTTTGTGTGAAATATCCTGACTATCTGATTATATACCATATGAATGCAACGGTCAAGATAAAAGCGTTCCTTTTTAACAAATTTGTTAGTAAAATACGCCTTAACGCCTGTCAGAAGCTCAAAATTCTATCCATCCTCACAATTTTGTTGCTGATTCCTTTCATCGAATGCAAACCGCGCCGTCCGCCGCGGCGCGGATCTATTTTCTTCCTTAATATATTGTATTTTTAATGACCCTGTGGTATTATTATTCCAATGCGGTAATTTGGCGCGCGGGAGGCGATGGCATGGATCTGAGCGCGATGGAGCAGTATTGGGTCTGGCTGAGCAGCGTGGAGGGCATCGGTCCGAAGCGCTTCTACCAGCTCATCGCCACCTACGGGGACGCGCGAAGCGTCTGGGACAACGCGGACGACGCGCAGATCAAAGAGATCCTCGGGCCCGGAACGCGCAAAAAGCTCAGGGAGGCCCGGGACGAGCGCTACTTCTTCTCGATCTTCAACCGGCTGGAGAAGCTCGGCATGCGGGCCGTCACCCGGGAGAGCGAGGGCTATCCGGCGCTTCTGCAGGAGATCTACGATCCGCCGCCGGTGCTCTACGCCCTGGGCGAAGGCAACCTGGACAGCGAGCGCGCCATCGCCATCGTGGGTTCGCGCCGCTGCACCCGGGACGGCCAGCGCGCCGCGCGGGAGATCGCCGAAACGCTGGCCCGGGAGGACGTGACCATCGTATCCGGCATGGCCTACGGCGTGGACGCCGCCGCCCACGAGGGCGCGCTGATCGGCATGGGCCGAACCGTCGCCGTGCTGGGCTGCGGCGCGGACGTGATCTATCCGAAGGAGCACGAGGAGCTCTACCACCGCATACTGGACAACGGCGGCTCGGTGATCTCCGAATACGTGCCGGGCACGCTCCCCAAGCCGGGCAACTTCCCCGCCCGCAACCGCATCATCTCCGGCATGTGCCAGGGCGCGATGATCGTCGAGGGCGCGGAGAAGAGCGGCGCGATGATCACGATGAACCTGGCCGCCGAGCAGAACCGGGACTGCTTCGCCGTGCCCGGATCGATCTATTCGAGCCTCAGCGCCGCGCCGAACCGCATGATCGTGGAGGGCGCGATTCCGGTGCTCTCCGGCTGGGACGTGCTGGAGCACTACCGCTGGGCCGCCCGTCCCGACGCCCGGGTCAGCGCCCCAAAGGCCAAGGTTCAGCTCGATCCCGAGGACGACCAGATCGTGAAGCCCCTGCTCGAACAGGAGCTCTCCTTCGACGAACTGGCCAATCTGGTGGATTTTCCGGTGGCAAAGCTAAATTCCCACTTGACAATGTTGGAACTTCGGGGAATAATAGTAAAGGTGCCCGGAGGAATGTACCGGGCGTACCTGTAAAAGGATATTCGAAACTTCCTATAATATATGTGAAGCATGGAGGCAAGTATGGCAGCAAGCAAGCTCGTGATCGTCGAATCCCCCGCGAAGGCGAAGACCATCGGCAAGTTCCTGGGCCGAGGCTACAAGGTGGAGGCCTCCCAGGGCCACGTTCGGGACATGCCGAAGTCCCAGATCGGCGTGGATGTCGAGCACGGATTCGAACCCAAGTACATCACCATCCGCGGCCGCGGCGAGATCCTCAGCCGCATCCGCAAGGAGGCCAAGGCCGCCTCGAAGATCTACCTGGCGACCGACCCGGACCGCGAGGGCGAGGCCATCTCCTGGCACCTGGCGAACGTATTGGGCATCGACGAGAAGTCCCCCTGTCGCATCGAGTTCCACGAGGTCACCGCCAAGGCGGTCAAGGCCGCGGTGAAGAACCCCCGGCCCATCGACATGGACCTGGTCAACGCCCAGCAGGCGCGCCGCGTGCTGGACCGGCTGATCGGCTACAAGATCAGCCCGCTGCTCTGGCGCAAGGTGCGCAAGGGCCTGAGCGCCGGGCGCGTGCAGTCCGTGGCCACGAAGATGATCTGCGACCGGGAGGAGGAGATCGACATCTTCGTGCCCGAGGAGTACTGGATCGTCTCCACGGACTTCAAGATCGGCGCCGCCAAGGTCGACGCCCGCTTCACCGGCTGGGGCGCGGAGAAGGCGGATCTGCACAGCAAGGCCGAGGCCGACGATGTGCTCGCCAAGTGCGAGAACGCCAAGTTCACCGTATCCGCCATCAAGAAGGGCGAGCGCCGGAAGAACCCCGCCGCGCCGTTCACCACGTCGAACCTCCAGCAGGAGGCCAGCCGCAAGCTGGGCTTCACCACGCAGAAGACCATGCAGATCGCCCAGCAGCTCTACGAGGGCGTGGAGATCGCGGGCGAGGGCAGCCAGGGCCTGGTGACCTACATCCGCACCGACTCCACCCGCATCGCCGACGAGGCCATGGACGCCGTGCGCGCGATGATCGCGGCGAACTATCCGCCGGAGTACCTGCCCGAAAAGCCCAACGTCTACCGCACCCGCTCCTCGGCCCAGGATGCCCACGAGGCCATCCGACCCACCGACATGGACCGCAGGCCGGAGTCGATCAAGGCATCGCTCACCCGCGACCAGTTCAAGCTCTACAAGCTGATTTACGAGCGCTTCGTGGCCAGCCAGATGACCCCGGCGCTCTACGACACGCTCAGCGTGGACATCGACGCCAGCACCGGCGCGCGCTTCCACTTCAACGCCCAGAAGCTGCGCTTCGCGGGCTTCACCGCCGTGTACGAGGAGGGTCAGGACGATGCCGCCGAGGAGGCCAGCGTCAAGAACCTGCCCGAGCTGGAGGAGGGCATGGAGGCCAGGCGGGGCGAGCTCGCCGCCGACCAGCGCTTCACCCAGCCGCCGCCGCGCTACACCGAGGCCAGCCTGGTGCGCGCGCTGGAGGAGAAGGGCATCGGCCGCCCGTCCACCTACGCGCCGACGATCTCCACCATCATCAACCGCGGCTACGTAGCCCGGGAGAACCGCAGGCTGATCCCCACGGAGCTGGGCAAGATCGTCAACGAGATGATGTGCAAGAACTTCCCCAACATCGTGGACATCACGTTCACCGCCGGAATGGAGGAGGAGCTGGACGAGGTCGAGGCAGGCGACCTGGAGTGGCACAAGATCATCGCCGACTTCTACGGCCCCTTCGAGGAGACGCTCGAGGAGGCGGACAAGAACATCGAGAAGGTCGCCATCGAGGATCAGGTTTCCGATGTGCCCTGCGAGAAGTGCGGCGCGATGATGGTCTACAAGATGAGCCGCTACGGCCGCTTCCTGGCCTGCCCCAACTTCCCGAACTGCCGCTTCACGCTGGCGCTGCCGAACACCATCGGCGTGCCCTGCCCCAAGTGCGGCGGCGAGCTGCTGGAGCGCATCAGCCGCAAGGGCCGCAAGTTCTACGGCTGCGAGCACTACCCCGAGTGCGACTTCGTGTCCTGGGAGCGCCCGGTGAAGGAGACCTGCCCCGTCTGCGGCGGGCGCATGGTGCTCAAGGCTGGTCCGAAGGGCACGCTGTTCCACGTGTGCGTGAACGAATCCTGCCGCCACCGCGTGCAGATTGAAAATACCGCAAATGACGAATAAGCCTGAAGTTACCGTCGTCGGGGCCGGGCTCG
>CANQGC010000073.1 GCA_947600345.1 uncultured Clostridia bacterium | reverse complement strand
AGCGGCCCCGGTGGACGTAGCGGCTGTCCGCCGCGCGGTCCGGGTCCGGATCGCTCCGGTAGCCGTAGTCGTTGAGCTGCGCCACCTCGTCGCCGCTGTAAAGCACCGGCATGCCGCTCTGGGTCAGCATCCAGGCGTGCAGCATCAGATCGCAGCGGATCGCCCGCTCCATCGCCTCGGGATCGCCGCCCTCCGCAGCGGACTCGATGCCGCAGAGCGAGGCGGTGGTGCCGCACTGGCGGGCGTCGCCCAGGCGGGGATCGTCGTTGTAGAGCTCGCCGCGCGCCGGGCTGCCGGGGAATTTGCCGGTGAACCAGTCGCTCAGGAAGCGCTTGTGGGCGACCTCGTCGATGCCGAACTGGGAGAGCCACTCGTAATCCAGGCCCCAGCCGATGTCGTCGTGGCAGCGCAGGTAGTTGAGGAACGCGCAGCTCTGCGGCAGGGCGCTGACCTGGTCGAGCTGCCGCTTCAGCAGCCGCACATCCTTTGTCGCCAGCGCGTGCCAGGTGGTGCACATGGTCGTCACGTTGTAGAGCATGTGGCACTCGGGCTTCTCGACCGTACCGAAGTAGGGCGCGACCTTGACCGGCTCCATCACGACCTCGCCCAGCAGCAGCACGCCCGGGCAGACGATCTGGCAGGCCAGGCGCAGCATGCGCGAGAGCGTGTGCACCTGGGGCAGGTTCCGGCAGGAGGTGCCGAGTTCCTTCCATATATAGGGAACGGCATCCAGGCGGATCACATCCACGCCCCGGTTGGCCAGGTAGAGGAGGTTCTCCGTCATGTCGTTGAACACCATGGGGTTGGCGTAGTTCAGATCCCACTGGTAGGGGTAGAAGCTGGTCATGACGATCTGCTTGCAGTCGTCCAGCCAGGTGAAGTTCCCCGGCGCGGTAGTCGGGAACACCTGGGGGCAGGTCTGCTCGTACCAGTTGGGGATGTCCCAGTTGTCGTAGAAGAAGTACCTGGCCCGGGCGATGGGGTCCCCCGCGCGGGCGGCCTTGGCCCAGGGGTGCTCCTCGCTGGTGTGGTTCATCACGAAATCCAGGCACAGGCAAACGTTCGCCCGGCGGCACTCGTCGGCCAGGGCCTCCAAATCGTCCATCGTGCCCAGATCGGGCCGCACCTTGCGGAAGTCGGACACCGCGTAGCCGCCGTCGCTCTTGCCCTTGGGGCTGTCCAGCAGCGGCATCAGGTGCAGGTAGTTCACGCCGCACTCCCGGATGTAGGGGAGCGCCGCCCTGACGCCGCGCAGGTTCGTGGCGAAGGCGTCGGTGTACATCATCATGCCCAGCAGCTCGCGGCTGCGGTACCACTGGGGGTCGCGCTCGCGGCTGCGGTCCAGCATGCGCAGCTCGTGCTTGCGCTCCCGCCAGCAGCGCTCCAGCATCCGGCAGAAGTACTGGAAGGCGTCCATGTCGTTGTGGTAGAGTTCACAGTAGAGCCACTTGAGCTCGTCGCGGCAGTCGTTCATGCGCTGCTGAAATGCACTCAGGGGTCTGCTCATTTCGTCTCCTTCATTGGTAGGGTTCAAGTTTCGATTCACACTCCGTGCTTGCGTATCTCCTTGAGCGTCGTGCGCTCATCCATGTTGTCCGCCGCGCCCGCCGAGACCAGGTTGGGATCGTCCAGCTCGTCCTCGCTGATGATGTCGCCCGCGGCGTCCACCAGCGGCAGGTAGGGCTTGAACTGCTTCACCAGCAGGCTGTCGGTGAACATCGCGATCGCCGAAAAGCCGATCATGCACCAGAGGAACGCCGCCAGCGGCAGGAACTGGTAGTAGATGTAGGTCAGCGCCAGCGGGAACAGGTGCACGAACAGAATCAGCACCAGGTAGTGGGGCCGGCGGATGGCGAAGTAGATGCTGTCCATCGCCAACTCCTTGAGCGAGGCCTTGAACGCCACCAGCGTGGGGAAGATGTAGATCCCCACCACCAGCTCGATCACCAACAGCGCCAGCAGGCCGTAGCCGAACCAGCGCACCGGCGCGGTGAACTGGCTGCACCAGAAGAGCTCCAGGCCCAGCACCGCCGCCAGCGCCAGCAGAATCAGCCAGACGATGGTCGCCTGCTTGAAGTTCTCCTTCAGGCCCCGGAAGAAGGTCGAGAAGAGCTGAATCTGGCCGTCGCTGCGCAGGGTCTTGAGCATCGTGTAGTGGAGCGCCGCGCCCGCGGCGCCGATGGTCACGATGGGGATGCTCAGCACGATGAACAGCAGGTTTGCGCCGATCAGCACGCCCATGCGCCACATGATCTGCCCGAACACGCTCTCATTGCTCAGGAAGGAGCGCAACCAGTTCATTCTCCATCCCCCTCAAACAGGTAGTTCAGGAAGACCTCCACCTGATCCAGGTGGGAGGATTTGGCGCCGACGCCCAGCACCGCGCCCTCGGGGTACGCCCGGTACTCGCCCACCAGGCGGCTGCCGCTCAGGTCGATGCCGATGGCCACCGGGGACTTCTCGTAGTGAATCTCCTCGCTGGGCTCCACCCAGACCAGGCGATCCGCCCAGCGCTCGGCGAGGCCGTTCAGGCGCTCGTCCTCCAGGTCGAGCAGGCGGCCGACCTTGCCCACTGCCTCGATGTCCTCCCGCTCCATCACCAGCGCGTCCAGCGCGCCGCTGTCCAGGAAGGAGACCAGGGTCTCATAGTAGGCGTTGCCCATCACCCGGCCCGAGGGCTTGCAGTAGATCGAGGCGTTGAACTCCAGGTTCTTCTCCTTCAGATCGTACCCCGCGTACTCGACGAAGCCCTCGTAGAAGTCGGAGCCCTCGTCCAGGTCGGCGTAGGTGTTGGGGAAACAGGCGAAGAACCAGTTCTCCCCCGGCACGGTCACCGCCTGCACCGCCAGGAAGATCAGCACGCCCAGCACCGCGACGATGCCCAGGATCCAGTAGCGGTAGTAGGTCCAGATGTACCAGCCCGCCTCCTGAAGCGTGCCGGAGGTCAGCTTCCTGCCCTCCCGGGAAAACCAGGACTTGATGCGTCCCATCGAATGATTCTCTCCTTAGTTCTGCCGCACGAACAGCAGCTGGGCGCTGGGGTAGTCGCCGCCCATGCGCGGCAGCGTGTAGCCCGCGTACATCAGGCTCGCGCCGCTGATGGGCTGGGCGCAGTGCGCCATATCGTCCATGCGCAGGCTTTCAAACTCGGTGCGGCAGCCCTCGAAGCGATGCTCCGCCAGCTTGTACATGGCGTTCGGCTCCAGGCCCTTGAGCCGGAAGTGAATGCCGCCGAAGTTCGCGCGGGTGTGGGTCACCACCAGGTTCACCAGCGCCTGCGAGCCGTCCGGCGCCGCGAACTGCCAGGCCTGGAAGCGGCCGTTGTCGTCCGGCCCGGCCAGGCGGTAGTAGTCGCCCCGCTGGATCAGGTCGTAGTAGCGGTCGAAGCGCGCGATCTGCTCGCGCACGGAATCCTTCTCCTCGTCCGTCAGCTTGTCCGGGTCGAGCTCGTAGCCGAAGGTACCGCTCATGGCCACGATGGCCCGGGTGCCGAAGGGTGCGGCGCGGCCGGTCTGCTCGTTGGGGCTGGCCGACAGGTGCGCACCCACGGCGCTCACCGGGTAGCCGAAGGAGGTGCCCCGCTGAATCTCCAGGCGCTCGATGGCGTCGGAGTCGTCGCTGCACCAGATCTGCGGGAAGTAGTGGAGCATGCCGGCGTCGAAGCGCCCGCCGCCGCCCGAGCAGCCCTCGAACAGCACGTCCGGGAACTCGGCGGTCAGCCTGCGCGCCAGCTCGTACACGCCCAGTATGTAGCGGTGGAAGGTCTCCCCCTGGCGCTCGACGGGCAGCGCGTGGCTGTAGACGTCCGTCATGTTGCGGTTCATGTCCCACTTGATGTACTCGATGTGCTGGGTGCGCAGCAGGTTCGAGATCACCTGGTAGAGATGCTCCACCACCGCCGGGTTCGCCATATCCAGCACCATCTGGTTGCGGCACATGCTGGGCGCGCGGCCGGGCACGGTCAGCGCCCAGTCCGGGTGCGCCCGGAAGAGCTCGGAATCCTCGCTGACCATCTCGGGCTCGATCCAGATGCCGAACTTCAGGCCCAACTCGTTGATGCTGGCGATCAGCGGCGCCAGTCCGCCGGGGAGCTTGCGCTCGTTGACGAACCAGTCGCCCAGGCTGGAGTTGTCGTCGTCGCGGTGGCCGAACCAGCCGTCGTCGAGCACGAACATCTCCACGCCCATCGCCGCGGCCTTGCGGGCGATGGCGAGTATCTTCTCGGCGTCGAAGTCGATGTAGGTGGCCTCCCAATTGTTGATGAGCACCGGGCGGCGGCAGTTGACCCAGCGCGCCGGGATCACGCTCCCGCGCAGGAAGTTGTGGTAGATGTGGCTCAGCTCCGTCAGGCCGTTTGCGGTGAAGGCCAGGAACACCTCCGGCGTCTCGAAGGAATCGCCGGGATTCAGCCGCCAGCGGAACTGGGCGTCGTTGATGCCGGCCACGGCGCGCACGGAGTTCAGCTGGTCGAGCTCCACGTCGATGCGGAAGCTGCCGGAGTAGGCCAGCATCACGCCCAGGCACTCGCCGCTGTCCTCGGTGGCGCTGCGCTCGCAGAGCACGACGAAGGGGTTGTGCTGATGGCTGGAGGCGCCGCGGCGGGAGGAGATGGTGTGCACGCCGTGGGTCAGGCGCTCGCGCTCCTCCACGCGCTCCATCATGTGGCGGCCGTGGAAGTTGATCAGCTCCCAGCTGCCGAAGGGAATGTCGATGCTCGCGGAGGCCGCGCGCTCGAGCCAGAGGCCGGAAGCGCCGCCGTTGGTGAGCACCGCGCTGCGCACGATCACGTCCCGCGCCTCGTACACCGCGTAGCGAAGCTGCACGCGAAGCCCGGACACCTCGTCCGACAGATCGACGAGCAGCGTCTCGCACTCGCCGTCCGCGGCCCGCGCGGCGGGCAGCGTCTCCAGCGAGAGCTTGCCCGGCTCGATGCGGTGGCCCTGGTAGATCAGATCCGCGCCGTAGGCGCCCGCGTCGGTGGAGAGCTCCAGCGCCGGGGTGCGGAAGTCGCCGGTGTTGGCGCAGGCGTACTCCTGGGGCAGCACGTCCATGGAGATTCTGCGGTTCCAGCGCAGGCCGTAGGGATTGGGCGAGAAGCCGTGGTCCATCGGGATGTACTGGTAGTCCATGCAGTCGCCGGGGATGCGCTTGCCGTAATATAGATGAAGCAGGTGTCCGCAGGAATCCACCTGCAATTGGTAGGTCGTGCTCTTGGTGTTCAGGGTGATGGTCTTCGTCTCGTCGCTGTAGTGGATGCTCATGCTCGCCACTGCTCCTCTGTGCTATTGTTCCGGGGAATCCGGAATGCTCAACCGGTCGGGGAGCGCGGGGCGCTCGCCGTCGGGCTGGCTTCGGTAATATTTCGGACTGACCCCCAGGGCCTTCTTAAAGACCTTGGAAAAGGTCAGGGGATTTTCGTATCCAACGTACTCCGCCACATCCTGGATCGGCAGCACCGTGCTGCGCAGCAGCTGCATGCTGATCTCCATGCGCACCCGGAGCAGGTAGTCCTTGGGGGACACGCCCGTGTGCTTCTTGAACAAATTGGCGAAGTAGCTTCGATCCACGCCGATGTAGCCCGCGATGTCCGCCACCTTGATGGTGGAGTAGTTGTTGCGGATAAAGTCGATGGCGTGGTCAACGTAGTTGTCGGCGGCGTGGGCCACCCGCCGTTCTCCGTCCCCGGAGCGCAGGTTGGACTCCACCGCCAGCGCGATGAATTGGTTCAGCAGGCCGAAGCGCCGGAGGCTTCCGGGAAGGCTCATGTCGGGCCGCTCCAGCATCTGCTCCACGATCTTGTAGAACTCCCGCGTGTCCACGTAGCAGTTTCGGGAGTTCACGCCCGGCTCGAAGCCGGCCTGTTGGGCGAAGTATGCGGCGCGGTCGCCATCGAAGGCGACCCAGCAGTACGCCCAGGGATTGTCACTGTCGGGAAAGTAGCGGGTGAGCTCGCCGGGCTTTTCGATGAACATCTGGCCGGTGTGCAGCTTGGTCTTCCTGCCCTCCACGTCCAGCGTGCCCTCGCCCGAGAGGATCACGTGCAGGTGATAGCCGCTGCGCCGGTAGGGGCCGAATTTCTTGTCCGGCGCGCAGTACTCCACGCCGCAGATCAGCAGCCGCAGCGGCTCCGATTGCAGCGCCGGAGCGTGCTCCATCAGGCAGCGGTACTTCCGGGTTTCGAAATAGTTCTCCGCGCTCATGGACGTCCTCCCTCCGGCTCGCGGTTTTCACAGGGTCGCGCCTTCATGATAATACACTCTTGTCCCTGCCGCAAGGCGGAAGGCGCGGGGCGGCGGCAACGCCGCCCCGCTTTTCCATCCGTAGTGACCGTAGTGACGCTTCTGCTGCGCTTACAGCTTGCCGCCGGAGGTGGCAATGCCCTCGACGAACTGCTTCTGGAAGATCAGATACAGTATGATCATCGGCAGGCAGGCCAGCAGCGCGGCCGCCATCAGCTGCGGGAAGTTCGAGCTGAACTGACCCTGCATCTTGGCGAGGCCCGCGCTCAGCGTGGTGCTCGTCGCGTTGGAGCAGACGATCATCGGCCACATCAGGTCCTTGAACGCGAACACCGCGGTGAAGATGCCCAGGGACACCATCGAGGAGCGGGTCAGCGGGGCCATGATGAGCAGGAACTGCTGGCCGATGTTGCAGCCGTCGATGCTGGCGGCTTCCTCCAGATCGCGGGGCAGGCCCTGGTAGCCGGTCTTGAGCAGGAAGGTACCGAAGGCGGTGACCATGCCCGGGAAGACCAGGCCGAAGATCGTGTTGAGCGCCTTCATCTTGGAAACCATGATGTACTGCGGGATGATGAAGATCTGGCTCGGCACCATCATCTGCACCAGCACCAGCGAGAACAGGAAGTTCTTCAGCGGGAACTTGAGGCGTCCGAAGGCGTAGCCCGCCATGGTGGCGGTGAGCACCGCGCATACCACGCGGAAGAAGATCATCAGCAGCGTGTTCTTATACAGGTAGAAGAAGTTGTAGCTCTGCCAGACGGTGGCGAAGTTGTCGAACTTCCAGCTGCTCGGGAAGATCACGAACGGGTTGATCGCCGTGGATTCCGAGACCGTCTTGAATGCCGTCAGCACCATCCAGAGGAACGGCACCAACATGGTGATCGAGGCCACGATCAGGATCGCATGGATAATGACCTGGGTGACCCGCTTTTTCAGTGCGTAGCTTTCCATGTGCATTATCCCTCCTTAGTTGTAGAAGACCCACTTCTTCTCCGACTTCTGGAGAATGAAGGTGATCAGCAGGATGATGATCAGCATGCAGACGACGATGGCCGCGCCAAGGCCGCGCTGGTTGAAGGTGAACGCCTGCTGGTAGAACAGGAACACCACCGACTGCACGCTCGGGAGCGCCGCGTTGGAGTTGTCCATGACCATGTAAATGAGGTCGAACACCTGCAGGGCGCCGATGATACGGGTCTGCAGAATGAAGAAGGTCGTGGGGCTCAGCAGCGGGATCGTGATGTGGAAGAACTGATGGATGCCCGTGGAACCGTCGATCTCCGCCGCCTCATAGTAGTCGTGCGGAATCTCCTGCAAGCCGGAGATGAACAGGATCATGTTGTAGCCGACGATGGACCAGACGCCGATCACGCCGATGGAGATCCAGGCGATGCTCGGGTCGGAGATCCACGCGGTGGCCGTGCCGAAGAGGTGGTTCAGCAGGCCGTACTGCTGGTTGTACAGGAACTTCCAGACCATGGCGATTGCCGCCGGAGCCGCGACCATGGGCAGGAAGAAGATGGTGCGATAGCCGCCGCGGAACGCAATCTTGCGATTGAGGAACACGGCGAAGATCAGCGCCAGCACCACCGAGAACGGAACCTCGATGATCGCGTACTTGAAGGTGTTGAGCAGCGCGGACCAGAACGGAACCGAACCGCTTGTGCTCAGGACGTTCTGGTAATTTTGCAGGCCAACGAACACATTGCCGATGCCGAAGTCACCAGTCTTAAAGAAGGACTGATAGACCGTGTCGATGATCGGGTAGAAGTTCAATACGATCAATCCGATCATCGTCGGCGCCACGAAGGCCAAGCCCCAAATCGCAGCTGTCTTCTGCGCCTTGGTCATCTTCGCCTTGGGCTGTTTCTCCTTTGCCAATTGATATCCCTCCCCCTTTGATTTTTATTCAAACCGGGACCGGCATAAGGCCGGTCCCGGCCGAATCAACCGATGATTACTCCTGCGCCAGCCAGTTGTTCATGCTGGTGGCCAGGCCGTCCAGAATGGCATCCATCTGAGAGGGATCGTTCCAAGCGGTGACCAGCTGCTGCGTAGCCTCGGTCTCCCAGCGGGTGGTGTACTTGGAGTAGGGGCGGAAGATCAGGGTCGCGTCATTCTCCATGCGGATGAAGGCGGAGACGTCGGTCTCGCCGAAGGCGGCGGCGAACGGAGCGGAGCAGCCGTTGTAGGCGGCCATCGTCACGCCCAGCTCGGACTGCTTCAGCTGCATCGCCTTGGAGCCGAACCACTCGATCAGGCTCCACGCCGCGTCGGGGTTCTGAGTTTTGGCGGAAGCCGCCCAGCCCAGGCCGTTGTAGATCGTGGCGCGCTCGCCCGGATCGCAGGCGCCGTTGCCGTTGGCATCATAGTAGGGGAGCATCGCCCAGCGGAAGTCCGCGGCGTTGTCCTGGCTCTGGAAGTCCAGGATCATCCAGGTGCCCTGGGTGATCATCGCGGCCAGCTCGCTCTTGAACAGGCGGTCGGTGCCGTTCTCGGAGACGGTCGCCTGCGGCACGCCCGCATCCTGCAGCAGCTTGCCGACGAACTCCATGGCCTTCTTGGTGTTCTCGTTGTTCCAGCCGGAGGTCTTCTTGTCATCGCTGATGACGTTTCCGCCATAGGCGTAGATGATGTTGTAGTAGCCGTCCTGGTTGTTGGTGGTGTCCATCGCCACGCCGTAGACATCGTTGTCACCGGCGGCCACGGCCGCGTCGCGGATGGCCTTGGCGGCATTGTAGTAGTCGTCCCAGGTCCAGTTGTCGGTGGGCTCATCGACGCCGTACTTCTCGAACAGCTTCTTGTTGTAGAGCAGGCCGATGGTGTCGTGATCCTTCGGGATGGCGAACTGCTTGCCGTCCATGCTGTACAGCTCGGTCACGCCCTGCAGGTAGTTGGACAGGTCGGTCTGGCTGGAGGCCTCGATGTAGGGAGTGAGGTCGAGCAGCTGGTTGGCGCCCATGTACATCTGGGCGGTGTTGGAGTGCATCCAGAACACGTCGGGCATCTCGCCGCCGGACGCGCCGGCCTCGAGCATGGTCCAGTAGTTGTCCCAGTCGATGACCTGCATGTTGACCTTCACGCCGCTCAGCGCGCTCCACTCGTCGGCGATCTGCTGCAGGCCGGCCAGCTGGTTGTTATCCCAGATGCGGACTTCCAGCGTGCCGCCGTCGAACTTCGGCACCTCGATGGGCGCGACATCGGCGGAGGACTCGGTGGCAGCGGCCTCGGCCGGAGCGGCTTCCTCGGCGGGCGCCTCAGCGGCGGCCTCCTCAGCGGGGGCTTCCTCAGCGGCAGCTTCCTCGGCGGGGGCTTCCTCAGCGGCGGCTTCCTCGGCCGGGGCTTCCTCAGCGGCAGCTTCCTCGGCCGGAGCTTCCTCAGCGGCAGCCTCCTCGGCGGGGGCTTCCTCAGCGGCTTCCTCGGCCGGAGCCTCGGCAGCTACTTCCTCAGCGGCGACTTCCTCAGCCGGAGCTTCCTCGGCGGCAGCCTCCTCAGCGGGGGCCTCCTCCTCGGCGGGAGCTTCCTCAGCAGCCTCCTCCTCAGCGGGGGCCTCTTCCTCGGCCGGAGCTTCATCAGCGGCTTCCTCTGCAGGGGCTTCCTCCTCAGCGGCGGGCTCCTCGGCGGGGGCCTCCTCCTCGGCGGCGGGCTCCTCGGCAGCGGGGGCCTCGGTAGCGGCGGGCGCCTCCTCCTTCTTGCTGCCGCAGGCCGTCATGGCCATCGCCAGCACGAAGACAAGGATCAGCGCAAGTACTTTCTTCCAAGTGTTCATCGTGTCGTCCTCCTTTTGCATTTCTTCCTAGCTGGGTCTCCACCCATACTGTTATCCCATTTTAATTCAGAAGATTGCATTCAAATATGGCAAAAATCGAGATGTACTTTCCTTTTTGGTAGGCTCCGGATTTTTCCATAAAGCGCCCTCAAAATGCGCAAAAAAATTGTGCACCTTAGTGTGAAACCGAAGCAATTCTTTAAACTCCAGGACGCATTAAAGAAGATTGTTTACATTTCTATGTAATGTTACTGTTACGTCGGAACGAATTGCGCGTCAAGTGCAACAGACCGCGGTCGCACGGTTCGCGAAAGCGACCGGTCATTTTGTGAAGTCTATGTCTTTCCTTCCCGAAAATGCCCCTCCTGCGCAAAAAGTTAAATCTTTTTTTTGTGCTCCCTCGCCCCGGCATCGGCCGCCGTCCGAGAGGCCCCGGTTACCTCCTTCCCCGGCGCGGCGATGGGCCGAAGGAAACCGCCACCGGCGCAACTTCTTCGGCCCCTTCCGGGCAAGAGCGCCGGAAAGCCGCCAAAATTCGGAAGCTTCCTCCGAAGAAAAAAACTTCCGCCCAAATCTTGACATGTTAATTCTATTGTGATAGAATATAACCATTCTATTGCAATAGAACATACGCCGGAGGGATGAAAAGATGGAAGAT
Source organism: uncultured Clostridia bacterium (assembly GCA_947600345.1). GTDB lineage: Bacteria > Bacillota > Clostridia > Christensenellales > Aristaeellaceae > SFTH01. The sequence goes on along the minus strand of CANQGC010000073.1, from coordinate 624 downwards.
AAGCTGTACGAGAGCGAGCTGAAGGTGATGGAGGTGCTCTGGCGCGAGGGCGAGGCCAGCGCCAAGCGCATCGCCGAGGTGCTGCGCGCGGAGGTGGGCTGGAGCAAGACCACCAGCTACACGGTGCTGCGCAAGTGCGTGGACAAGGGCGCGGTGGAACGGACGGAGCCGGGCTTCGTATGCCGGGCGAAGATCAGCCGCGAGCAGGCGCAGAAGCGGGAGACCGACGCGCTGATCGAGCGCATGTACGGCGGCCGCGCGGACCGGCTGGTGGCCGCGCTGCTGGACGGCGGCAGGCTGACGCAGGAGGAGCTAGAGCGCCTGCGCAAGCTGGTGGACAGCGCGAAGTAACGACCCATCCCAACCGCAGCCCTAGAAGGGAGAATCCAAGGAACCTCAGGTTCCTTGGCAGGTCTGGGCAGCGCCCAGCGTAGCCCCAGAGGCTGCGCCAAGCAAGCGGTTCCGGTTTGAGGCTATAAGGCATCGCTCCCAGCGGCCCGCGGTATCAAACCAAAGCCGGACAAAGCGAACCACCGCCCCATCGCCACCAATCCGCGGGCCGCCGCGGCGCGGAGTTGAATTGGCAAGCCTCCCGGCTTGCCAATTCAAGGCAGCCGCCACTAA
>CANQGC010000072.1 GCA_947600345.1 uncultured Clostridia bacterium | reverse complement strand
AGCCTCGGATCTATGGGCTCAAAAGTCCGTCGCTCCTTCCGCGACAGCAGGTGGAAGGCAGCACTGCCGCTGAACCTGAGGTTCCTTGGATTCTCCCTTTTGCTGCCGCGTTTTTGGGCGCGGGCAGTTGTGCTTCCATGCGTTGGGGCCCGAGCTTTTTGCTCGGGCCCCGCGTCACTTTCGATATTAGAACTCCAGCTTCTTCTCCAGCCAGCTCACGAGCTCGGAGATCGGTACGATCTCCTGCTGCATGGTGTCGCGGTCGCGCACGGTGACGTTGCCGGTGGCTTCGGTGTCGAAATCCACGCAGATGCAGTACGGCGTGCCGATCTCGTCCTGGCGGCGGTAGCGCTTGCCGATGGAGCCGGTCTCGTCGTAGTCCACGCGGAACTTCTTGGCCAGCATGTTGTACAGCTCCTTGGCCTGGCCACCCAGCTTGTTCTTCTGCAGCGGCATCACGGCCACCTTGAACGGAGCCAGCGCCGGGTGCAGGTGCAGCACGGTGCGCACGTCGCCGCCCTCGAGCTCTTCCTCGTCGTAGGCGTCGCAGAGGAAGGCCAGCACCAGGCGATCCACGCCCACCGACGGCTCCACGCAGTACGGAATGTACTTCTCGTTGGTCACCGGGTCCAGATACTCCAGCGCCTTACCCGAGTGGTTGGTGTGCTGGGTGAGGTCGTAGTCCGTCCTGTCGGCCACGCCCCACAGCTCGCCCCAGCCGAAGGGGAACAGGTACTCGAAGTCCGTGGTCGCCTTGGAGTAGAACGCCAGCTGCTCCTTCTCGTGGTCGCGCAGGCGCAGGTGCTCCGGCGTCATGCCCAGGGAGAGCAGCCAGTCGCGGCAGAAGCTGCGCCAGTACTCGAACCACTGCAGGTCCTCGCCGGGCTTGCAGAAGAACTCGAGCTCCATCTGCTCGAACTCGCGCACGCGGAAGATGAAGTTGCCGGGGGTGATCTCGTTGCGGAAGGACTTGCCGATCTGGCAGATGCCGGCCGGCAGCTTCTTGCGGGTGGTGCGCATCACGTTCAGGAAGTTCACGAAGATGCCCTGGGCGGTCTCGGGGCGCAGGAAGATTTCGGTGGCGGAATCCTCGTTCACGCCCTGGTGGGTCTTGAACATCAGGTTGAACTGGCGGATGCCGGTGAACTCCTTCTTGCCGCACACCGGGCAGACGATGTCGTGCTCGGCGATGTAGGTCTCGAGCTGCTCGTTAGACCAGCCGTCGCCGGTCTCGGCGCCCTGGGTGAAGTCCTCGATCAGCTTGTCCGCGCGGAAGCGAGCCTTGCAGGCCTTGCAGTCCATCAGCGGGTCGTTGAAGCCGCCCACGTGGCCGGAGGCCACCCACACGTCGCGGTTCATCAGAATCGCGCAGTCCAGGCCGGTGTTGTATGGGCTCTCCTGCACGAACTTCTGCCACCAGGCCTTCTTGATGTTGTTCTTGTACTCCACGCCCAGCGGGCCGTAGTCCCAGGTGTTCGCCAGTCCGCCATAGATTTCGGAGCCGGCGAAGATGAAGCCGCGGTTCTTGCACAGGGCCACCAGTTTGTCCATCGTGAGCTTTGCCATCGCGTTTTCCCTTCTTCTTCTGATTTTATGCCAAACATTCTAGCAGAATCCGGGGGGAGTTTCAAGCAGATTGTGTTAACAAAGGGGGAACCCTTTGGATTCGCTTTTGTGGTTCGCCTTGCGGCGGTGCCGCTTCGGCGGCATGGGGTTGGGAATTCCCACTGGGGATTCCCTTCAGCGACGGCGCTGCGCGCCGCTGCTGCTGCCTCACGGCAGGGGCGCCTGCCGGCGGCCCAAGGAGAGATGGGGGACGTCAAGCGTCCCCCGTTCCCTCCTTGGATTCTCCCCTCCCTCTCCTGACCAGGGCTGCGGCCCTGGACCCGGGGAGGAACCAGCGTTAGTTCAGCTGCGATACTTCCGTTACGCGGGGACCTCGCCCCCCGCGCTCGGGAGGTTTCGTTGGAGAACGGGGGAACCGGGGATAGTTCGTGTTGCGGAGGTTTCGTTACGCCGCGGTTACGCGCGCGCGGCGACCGTGGGGCTGCGGGCTTCGCCCGCAGCGTTGGGGGACGCGGGAGAAGGGACGGTGTTCGCTTATCGATTTCCTCCGTTGCTGCGCTCGCTTCCTTTCGTTCTTTTTTCCTCGTTCCCCCATACGCAGAAATCCTGCCCATGATCTACGGGCAGGATTTCGTCGCTTCGCACTATGGTTCCTGGAGAAACGCACCGCAGGACTTTGGGCGGTCGGCCTTATGCCGCCCAAAGTCCGTCGCTCATGCGCGGCAGCAGGTGGAAGGCGACCCTGTCGCCCTGCCCATGATCTACGGGCAGGATTTCGTCGCTTTGCTCTACCGACTCTTTAGAAACGTACCGCAGGACTTTGGGCCCATGATCTACGGGCCCAAAGTCCGTCGCTTCAACGGCGAAGCAGATGGCTGCCGGCCCCGCCGGCGACCGGGACTTCGGTGACCCACCAGCCTTTGTTTTGGTTGCCGATCCAGGCACAGTCCTCGAGGCCGGCGGGGGGCTCCTCGGTCCAGGTCGCGGGGAGGGCGTAGCGGATCGCCGCCAGCGCGCCGCCCAGGATCAGCAGGCCCGCCGCCACGAAGGGGAAGCCGCTGCCCTCCGGCATCGGGGCCTCCACGTAGACGCACTGGTCGTCCGGGGCGTCTGTCAGCGCGGGCTCGGATTGGAACAGCGCGCGCAGCGCCTCCGCGGGCTCCGGCCAGGGCGCGCTCGAAGGCACGCCCTGCGCCTCCAGCAGGTCGCAGGCCAGCGCTTCTCCCGCTGAATCCCCGCCGGACGCGCCGGACTGCGACGCTCCAGCGCCATACTCCGACGCGCTCGCGGAATCGCTCCCGATGTATTGCTGCACCGCCGCGCCGGATTGCTGCGTGCTTGCGTCGTATTGCGCCGCGCTCGCCGAATCACCCTCGGAATACTGCTGCGCGGCCATCCCCGCTTGTGGCGCGCTGGCGACATACTGCGCACCCTCGCCGTACTGTTCCCCCTGCGCCGGTTCCGGCGCCACCTGGGCGGCCGCCTCCGGCAGCGCTTCCGCCCGCGGCGCGGCGGCGCTTCTGCTCCCCGCCGCAGGCGCTTCGTTCGCGGCCGCCTCCGTCGGAAGCTCCGTCACGGGCGCGGCCTGCGCGCTCGCCTCGGGGACGCCCTGCGGCGCGGCCGGTTCCGGCTGCTCCCCGGCGTAGAGCGCGCAGAGCGCGCTCCGCACGGCCTCCCAGTTCATCTCGGCGTGGCCGCAGACGTTGCCGAAGAGCACCACCTGGCAGCTCGCGTCCCCGGCGCAGGTGATGGCGATCAGCTGGTACTGCTCCAGCTCCCGCTTGCAGATGTCGCGCGGGTCGAAGGAGTAGCCCAGCACCGCCTGCCCCCGGGCGTCCTGCTGAAGTTCGCCCAGCGCGCAGGCGTAGCAGCTTCCGTCCCTGCCCCGGCCCACCAGCGCGGCGCGCAGCGCCGGGCAGTCCCCCGGCGACTGCACCAGGAAGTACATCGTTCCCATCAGTGTGCGCCGCTCCAGGCGCACGTGGCCAGAATAGCCCGACGCGTTGCTTCGCAGCAGGATCAGCGAGCGCCGGTAGTCGTTTCGCATCATCGCGCAAACCCCCTTTTCGAAGAATTCTATGCGCGATTTCCGCCGCCTTGCACCGGCAGATGCTGCGTGCGCATCCGGTCGTGACTGCGCATCAGCGCCGAGTAAGCCTCGTGGTGCGCCGTGAGCTCCGGCCGCCGCGTTCGCTCCGGCGGCCGTTCCTCGAATTCTAGCCGCGCCGCTTGCTCCTGCCGGGGCGCCGAAGCCTCCGGCGCGCGCGCCCACGCTTCCGGCCGCGGCGACGCGGCCCGCTCCTGCCGCACCGGCTGCTGTGCGCTCCGGCGGCTCGCCCTCGCCCGGCGCACCAGCTCTCCCGCTCCCGCCATATCCTCGCCTCCTCCCTGAATTTCGATTGAATTATATGCAAAACTTGACGCGCATGTCCAATTCCGGGCCCGGAAGTAAATATTTTTCGCTATCTCGCGCGGAAGGCTTGCAGGAAATTTAGAATGTGTTATAATAACCGTGTATAATCAGAGATGTACTGTTTTCAGGTACAATGAGAGGCGGTAACGCTATGAGCAACAAAAGCAAGGACTCCGAACTCGACTTCTACGAGCTTCGCAGGAGGCATCAGGAGTACAAGTCGCGCGTGCGCGCGCAGCAGGCGGCCGAAACGGAGGAGCCTGCCAAGCCCGCGCCCGCGGCGAAGCCTGCGCAGAAGCGCCACGCGGCCCCCGACGCTGCCGAGGACGTGCTGCATCCCGACGAGGTTCAGGATGCGCCCATCGACGTCCCGGAGGCGGAGGAGGAGCCCGAGGAGCAGGATCCCCTCGCGAGCTTCGTACTCAATGATGACGAGGACTACGAGGACGACATGGACTACGAGGATGAGCCGGAGGCGGGCGCAAATCCCTTCAACTCCTTCATCCGCTTCTTCCACGGCGTAAAGCACAACATGTCCGCCCGCAGGGAAGCCCGCGAGGAGGCCGAGCTCGAGGCTCTCGACGAAGATTTGACCGACGAGGAGCTGGATATGCTCGACGAGGAGGAGCCCGAGGAGAAGAAGCGCGCTCCCCGCCGCCGCGCTTCCCGCAAGGTCGAAGAAGTCCCCGAGGACGAAGACGACGAGGAAGACGAGGACTACGAGGACGACGAAGATTACGAGGATGACGAGGACTACGAAGGCGACGAGGATTACGAGGACGACGAGGATTATGAGGACGAAGACGAGGACGACGCGCCCCGCAAGAGTCCCTTCAAGCGCTTCCTCAGCCTGTTCGTGAGCCGCGTCGACGAGGAAGAGGACGAAGACGAGGACTACGACGAGGATTACGACGAAGACGAGCTGGACGAGGATACCGATGAGGAGGACGACGAGGATTCCACCGATGCGTACGGCGGCCTCACCTTCGAGCAGAAGCCCGCGCAGGAGCCCGTCGCCGTGCGCGGTGCGCGCCGCGCACGGCTCGCGGCTGCGCAGAGCAGATCCGAAGGAGGACAATTCATGGGCGATCGGAGCAAGCCGGGCCCCGGCTTGGAGTCCCAGTTGACGCAGGCCCTGGAGAGCAGCGGCATGTCCCGCCGCGAGCGCAGGGAGCTCGCCGCCCGCCAGGCCGCCGAGGAAGCGGCTCGCCAGGCGGCCGAGGAGGCCGAGCGCCAGGCCGCCGAGGAAGCGGAAGCGGCCCGCCAGGCCGCCCGGGAGGCGGAAGCCAGCGCGGCGGAGGCCGCGGCGGACGTCCGTGAGGTTGCGGAGGAGGCCGCCCGCCTGGCAGACGAGGCCGGACAGCAGGCGGAAGCCAAGGCAGAGGAGGCCGTGCCGACGCTGTTCGAGGAGGAGGGCGGCCAGATCGAATCCGCGCAGGATGCCGGCGCGCCCGTCGTGGATGAACCCACCCGCGAGTTCAAGCCCGTCAAGCGCGGCGGAAAGCGCCTGGATCCCCTGCTCAGCGTCGAGAGCGACGTTGCGGACGAGGACGGCGAAGGCGACGAGGATGAGGAAGAAGAGGAGGAGCAGGAGCGCCCCTCCAAGGGCCTGTTCGGCTTCTTCAATCGCCGCAAGCGCGCCAGGGACGACGAAGACGAGGATGACGAGGACGAGGACGACGAAGAAGACGAAGACGACGAGGAATTCGACGACGAGGACGACGAAGACCTCGACGATGAGGATGATGAGGACGACGAGGACGACGAGGGCGAGCGTCCCTCCAAGGGCCTGTTCGGCTTCTTCAACCGCCGCAAGCGCGACGAAAAAGAAGACGATGATGACGACGACGAAGACGACGAGGACCTCGACGACGAGGACGAAGACGACGAGGAGGACGAGGACGGCGCGGACGAGGACGACGAAGAGGAGCACATCGACGATATCGACGACGACCGCCCCTCCAAGTCCCTGCGCGATCTGTTCTCCTTCAGCAAGCGCAAGCCCGCCCCGGGCGATGACGACGATGATGATGACGACGACGAGGATTCCGGCGACGACGAGGACGACGAGTTCGACGAGTACGAGGACGACGAGGACGATGTGGACGAGTACGACGTCTTCGATGAGGAAGAGGAGGTCCATCACAGCATCGGCTACCACGTGGTCGGCGTGCTGAAGTGGGTGCTGCGCATCATCGTGTTCCTGCTGGTCGTGGATATCGCGCTGAACTTCCTCTACGTCACCGGCACGAACACCATCGTGCCCGCTATGCACAAGGCCATGGGCGACTCCACCGCCTTCCACTTCCTGTTCTTCAGCTATGATGTGCGCAACGTGCGCCAGGAGAACGCCGCGCAGCAGCCCGTTGAGGAGACCACGCCGGTGGAGCTGGAGGATGTGGACGTCATCTCCGATTCCGAGCCTAGCGTCGAGATCCCGGATCTCGGCGACAACGGCGACGCCGCGCTGGACGAGGCGGCCGGGGAAGCCGGCGGCGAGGAGTTCACCGACGCGGACTTCGCGGTCGATGACTTCGGCGAGGACTTTGGCGACGGAGACTTCGGCGGAGAGGATTTCGCGGAGGAGGGCTTCGGCGATGAAACCTTCGGCGGCGCGGAGGATGCCGCCACCATCGGCTAAACCAGAAGACGCGGCCCAAGGAGGCCGAACGGATCCGGCGACGGCTGCGCGGAGTATTCCGCGGCCGTGCCGGATTCTTTATACACAGAAATGGGACCATAGGAGGAATGAGGATGAAGTACGTCGTCGCTCTGGATCAGGGCACCACCAGCTCCCGCGCCGTCGTGTTCGACGAACAGGCGCGCATCGCCGCCGTGCACGGCATCGAGTTTCCCCAGCTCTATCCCCAGCCCGGCTGGGTGGAGCACCGGCCCGAGGACATACTGGGCAGCCAGATGGACGCGCTGCGGCTGGCCGTGCGGAAGGCCGGCATCCGCGCGGAGGACATCGCCGCCATCGGCATCACGAACCAGCGGGAAACCACGCTCGTCTGGGAGCGCGCCACGGGCAGGCCCCTGGCCAACGCCATCGTCTGGCAGTGCCGCCGGACGGCTCCGCTGGTGGAGCGGCTGAAGGCCGACGGCCTGGGCGCGCTGCTGCGGGATCGCACCGGCTTGGTGCCCGACGCCTACTTCTCCGGAACGAAGCTCGAGTGGCTGCTGGATTCCATCCCGGACGCCCGGGAGCGGGCGGAGCGGGGCGAGCTCTGCTTCGGCACCGTGGACAGCTTCCTGGCCTGGAACCTCTGCGAGGGCCATCCCCACGTGACCGACGCCACCAACGCCGCCCGCACGATGCTCTTCGACATCCATCACCAGCGCTGGGATCCCGAGCTGTTGCGCGCCATGGACATTCCGGAGCCGCTGCTGCCCGAGGTGGTGGATACCTCGCACATCGTGGGCATGCTCCGCAGGGACATCCTGGGCCGGGAGATCCCGGTGGCCGCGCTGGCGGGCGATCAGCACGCGGCGCTGTACGGCCAGGGCTGCCTCTCCCCCGGCGACTGCAAGAACACCTACGGCACCGGCTGCTTCGTGCTGATGAATACCGGGGAAGCGCCCGTGCGCTCGGTCAACGACCTGATCACCACCGTGGCCTGGCGGCTGGACGGCGCGCCGCGCTACGCGCTGGAGGGCAGCGTGTTCGTGGGCGGCGCGGCGGTGCAGTGGCTGCGCGACGAGATGGGCCTGATCCGCTCGGCGGCGGAGAGCGAGGCCGTCGCCACCTCGGTGCCGGACAGCGGCGGGGTGTTCATCGTGCCCGCCTTCACCGGCCTGGGCGCGCCCCACTGGGACATGTACAGCCGGGGCACCATCGTGGGCCTGACCCGGGGCGCGGGACGGGCGCAGATCGTCCGCGCCGCGCTGGAGTCCATCGCCTACCAGTCCGCCGACGTGATCCGCGCGATGGCCGCCGACTCCGGCGCGCAGCCTGCGGCGCTTCGCGTGGACGGCGGCGCCAGCGCCAACGACTTCCTGATGCAGTTCCAGTCCGACATACTGGGCGCGAGGGTGCTGCGTCCCCGGGTGATCGAGACCACGGCGATGGGCGCGGCGATGTTCGCCGGGCGCGCCGTGGGCCTCTGGACCGACGAGCAGATCGCCGCCCTCCCGCAGCCCGACCGCAGCTTCGAGCCGGGAATGGAGGCCGGGCAGCGGGCAAGGCTCCTGCGCCAGTGGCAGCGCGCCGTGGAGCGGAGCAAGGGCTGGGCCAGGGAGGATTGATCCCTCGGCACGCGAGGTTTATGTTCAGAGCGCCGGGCGAGTTCCCGGCCGCAGCAGGGCGAGAGCGCGGGATGCCCACCCCTCGAATCGATGGGGTGGGCGTCCCGCGCTTCGTGCTTCAGCGTGCGGTCGCCGGCTTCGCCGGCATGACCTCGCCGCAGTAGTTGGTGTTGAAGATTTGGCGGACGCGCTCCGGGTCGCCGGTCTGGCCGAGCGCCCACATGAGCTTGGTGACCACGGCCTCGGTGGTCATGTCCCGGGCGGAGATCACGCCGCAGGACAGGAGCTTGACGCCCACCTCGTAGACGCTCAGGTCGCTCATCTCGTACAGGCACTGGCTGCACACCACCACGGAGATGCCCGCGCCGGTGAGCTCCTTCAGCCGCTCCAGCATGTCCGTGCGGATGAACTGCATGCCCCCGGAGCCGAAGGCCTCGATCACGATGCCCCGGTAGTTGAGCCGCTTGAGCGCGGTGAGTATGTCCGTGCTCATGCCGGGAATGAGCTTGAGCAGGAACACGTCCCGGCAGATGCTGTCGCAGAGCTTCACCGGCTGGGCGGCGGCCAGCGGGCTGGGAATCTCCACGTAGGGGTGCAGCCCGGAGGAGAAGACCTCGCCCAGGTAGCCCGCGTTGACGCTCTCGAAGGCCTCGAAGCCCATCGTGCGCACTTTGACGGCCCGGCAGCCCGCGATCACCTTTCGATTGAAGGCCACGCTCACGCCGGGGATGCCGCAGTCCACCGCCGCGAAGGCCGTGTAGAGGTTGTTGCGGGCGTCGGTCAGCGGGTTGTCGATGGGCATCTGCGAGCCGGTGAACACCACGGGCTTGCGCAGGTACTGGAGCATGAAGCTCACCATCGAGGCCGTGTAGGCCATCGTATCGGTGCCGTGGGTGACGACGATGCCGTCGTAGTTGGGCAGCTGCTCGTAGATGGCCCGGGCGATGGTCAGCCACTCGTCGGCCTGTATGTTGGAGCTGTCCAGGTTCAACAGGTCCATCGCGTCGATGTGGTAGAAGCGGTTCAGGCCCTCCATGTAGCCCAGCAGCTCCGCCGCGTTCATCTGCGGGCGCAGGCCGTCCACGCTCTCGGCGGAGGCGATGGTGCCGCCGGTGGTGATCAGGAGCACGTTCTTCATGCGCAACCTCCGTTCGATGGATTGTACAATGCCCTGCTGAGAACATTGTAGTATGGCCGCGCCAGTCTGTCAACGAAGCTTTGCGGAGGGTTTTGTCTCAGCCGATGGAGACGATCAGCAGCGCGATGTATGCGGCGTACACCGCCAGCAGCAGCGCGCCCTGCGCGCGCCGGAGCTTGCCGCTGAGCATCGTGGGCACCACCGCGAGCAGCACCAGGGCCAGGCAGAAGGGCATGTCCAGCTGGATGTTTTGGGTCAGCACCGGCAGCGGCTTGCCGGAGATCACCGCGCACAGCGGCAGGATCACCGTCAGATCGATGATGTTCGCGCCCACGATGTTGCCGATGGACAGCGAGGACTCCTTCTTGGCGATGGCCGTAAGCGTGGTCACCAGCTCCGGCAGCGAGGTTCCGACGGCCACCAGCGTGGCGCCCACGATGGCGTCCGGGATGCCCAGCAGCCCCGCCAGCGCCGTGCCGTTGTCCACCATCAGCTGCGCGCCGACCACGATGCCCGCCGCGCCCAGCACGAACTTCACCACGTTCGTGAGCACGGTCCTGCGGTCCTTCGCGGGCTTCTCTCCGGTTTCGGCGTTGGAGCCGATCTGCCGCTTGGCGGAGACGATGTTCTCCACCATGAAGACCACGAACATCACCAGCAGCACGATGGCGCCGGGAATCTTCAGCTCGCCCGAGAGGGAGAAGAGAAACAGCAGCAGTATGCTGGCCGTGAGCATGCACAGCTTGAAGCCGTACTGCCTGCGGGAGACGATGGCGGGCATGAAGATCAGCGAAAGCGCCATGATCAGGCCCACGTTGGCCGTGACCGAGCCCACGGCGTTGCCCACCGCGATGCCGATGCTGCCCTTCGACGCGGCCATCAGCGAGACCAGCAGCTCGGGCAGCGTGGTGCAGAAGGACACGATCGTCGCGCCGACGATGAGCTTCGGTATGCCCGATACCTCTGCGATCCAGCCCGCGGCGTCCACGAAGAAGTCGCCGCCCTTGACGGTCAGCGCCAGGCCCAGCAGAAACAGGAATACGATCAGCACTGCGTTCATGGTCAATTACCTCCGTCGATGGAATGCCGGGAGCCGCCCGCTCATATAAAGAGAGACCCACAGCACAGGGAAACTGCGCTGTGAGTCTCGTCATACTCCCGCCAACGCGGGCCAGGCAGACCAGACCGTTCGGCCGAGATTGTTGGCCTGCCGCACATCTCTGTGCCAACTACTCCCTCATAACAAGGCGATTATAGCACGGCCGCGCGCGCAGGTCAAATTAAGAATCCGTGACAAGCTTTTCGTAGGCCGCGCGCATCGGGTCGCCCGCGGTCACGGGGTAGCGCACCTCTCCGCAGTAGGCGAAGCCGCGCTTCTCCAGCAGGTGGCGCATCACGATGTTGCCCCGGTGGGTGTCGGCGCGCACGGAGGCGCAGCCGCGCTCCCGGGCGCATTCCTCCGCGAATGCCAGCATCGCGGACCCCAGTCCCTTGCCTCGGCTGGCGTCCCCGGCGCAGGAGCGGTGCACGGTCAGGTATTCGCCGTCCGTCAGCCAAGCCCCGTCGATTTGCGCGTACACCGGCTCGGGGGAGGGGGCCAGCGCCAGGTAGCCCGTGAGCTTGCCGTCCACCTCGAACGCGTAGCCGATGCCCCGCGCGATGTCGGCCTCGATGACCTCCCGCTCCGGGTAGCCGTCCTGCCACTGGTCAATGCCGAGCTTCGCGATGGCCCGGCGCGCCTGGGCGACGACGGCCAGGATTGCATCCAGATCGCGCGCCTCGGCGGGGCGGTGGGAGATCACTTCCTGTACGCCTCCCGGATCATGTCGAACAGCGGATCGTCGGGCTTGAGGCCCATGTACTGCTCGATGACGGCTTCGATGCCCTCGTCCGCCAGCGCCTTCTGCACCTGCTGAGCGGTGGGGTCGCCCTCGTGGTCGAACTTCAGCGCCGCCGCGATGCCGACCACGAGGGCGAC
>CANQGC010000071.1 GCA_947600345.1 uncultured Clostridia bacterium | reverse complement strand
TGGCGGACGTGGTGCTGGCGCTGATCCTGGCCATCTACCTGCTGGCGGACAAGGCCGCGCTCAAGCGCCGGGCCTCCCGCTGCGTGCGGGCGCTGCTGCCGGAGCGGTTCTCCGCGCCGCTCATCCGCTCCACGTCGCTGTTCGTTTCGACCTTCCGCACCTTCCTCTCCTGCCAGTGCCTGGAGGCGCTGATCCTGGGCGGGCTGGTGCTGTTGCTGGCGCTGATCTTCCGCGTCCCCTACGCCATGACCATCGCCTGCATGACCGCCGTGTTCGCGCTGATCCCCTACATCGGCGCGATGCTCTCGCTGGTGCTGGGCGTGGTGCTGGTGGTGACGGTGTCGCCGGTGAAGGCGCTGATCTTCGCTGCGCTCTCGCTGGTGGCCCAGCAGGTGGAGGGGAACTTCATCTACCCGAAGGTCGTGGGCGAGTCCGTGGGCCTGCCGGCCTACGTCACGCTGGCCGCCATCATGGTCGGCGGCGCGCTCGCGGGCATACTGGGAATGTTCTTCGTGATCCCGGTGGTCTCGGTGATCTACACCCTCCTGCGGGAGCTCATTCGCCGCCGTTTGGGGGAGAATTCGTAAAAATAGCGATAAATCCTGGCCGAACGTGCATTTTTCGCCCGAAGTACGGAGGAATTTATATGCACCTCGTAGAATGGTAAAACGATAGGTTTTCCATCTCTGCGCCAGGAGGGCCGCTTTGGAGCGGCGCGAGGAGATGAAGCCGCATGGACAGACCCATCCAAACCGCCGTGGTGGCCGCCGCCGCGCCCCGCGCGCGCAGGGAGCTTCCCGATCTGCTCGCGGACGCCGGCGTGCGCCTGCTTCGGATGGAGCAGGACGGCCTGCGCGCCTGGGACGCGGTGATGGATCTGCGGCCAAACCTGTTGGTCGCGGACGCGGAGCTTCCCTGGATGGACGGCCCCGCGCTCGCCCGGCGCGCCCTGGGAACGCTGGCGCTGCCCTCGCGCCCCGCGGTGCTGCTGCTGCGCTGGCCGGAATTCGTGCTTCCCCGGCGCTCGGAGCTGGAGGCGCTGGGCGCGCGCATCCTGGACAAGCCGCTGGAGCCCGAGGGCTTCCGCGCCGCCGTGGAGGCGCTGCGCCACTCGCCGCCGGACTTCTCCGCCGGGGAGCTTCGCCGCGCGGACGCGCTGCTGAGCGCGCTGGGCGTGCCCCCGCATCCGGGCCGGGAGTGCCTGAAGTACGCCGCGCTGATCTGCGCCACGGACGACGGCGCGCGCCGCGCCCTCTGCCGCCGGGTCTACCCCACCGCCGGGGAGCTGGCGGGGCTGAGCGCCGGGCAGGCCGAGCGCGCCATGCGCCACGTCATTGGCCGGGCCTGGCAGAGCGACAAGTTTGATAACCAATACCGGATCTTTGCGGATACGGTGGACGCCACGCGCGGTCAGCCCACCTGCGGGGAAATGATTTCGCGGCTGGCGGATATACTACGATCGGAGGGATGACGCTTGAAGAAGATGAAGAGAGTGGTCCTGGTCGTGCTGGACGGCGTGGGCGCGGGCTGGCAGTTCGACGCCGCGAAGTACGGCGACGAGGGCGCGGACACGCTGGGCCACGTGATCGCCCAGGAGCATCCGGACATTCCGAACCTGACGGAGCTGGGCCTGCTCAAGACCGTGGACATGCACCCGCTGGGCGAGGACGAGCCCATCGGCTGCTACGGCACGATGCTCGAGGCCGCCGCCGGGAAGGACACCACCACCGGCCACTGGGAGATCGCGGGGCTGACGCTTCAGAAGCCCTTCCCCACCTACCCCAACGGCTTCCCCAAGGAGGTCATCGACGCCTTCGAGGAGGAGACCGGCCTGGGCGTGATCGGCAACAAGGCCGCCTCCGGCACCGCCATCATCGAGGAGCTGGGCCCGGAGCACATCGCCACCGGCAAGGTGATCGTCTATACCTCCGCTGACAGCGTGTTCCAGATCGCCGCCCACGAGGCCGTGATCCCGCCGATGGAGCTGTGGCACATCTGCCGCCAGGCCCGCCGCCTGCTCAAGGGCGAGCACAACGTGGGCCGCGTGATCGCCCGCCCGTTCATCGGCAATCCCGGCGCCTTCGTGCGCACCGGCAACCGGCGCGACTTCTCCGTCGATCCCGTGGGCCGCACGATGCTCGACGCCGTCAAGGGCGCGGGGCTGGACGTGCTGGGCGTGGGCAAGATCGAGGACATCTTCAACCACCGGGGGCTCACCCAGTCCAACCACGCCGCGGGCAATCCCGCCTGCACGGACGCCATCATCGAGTACATGCAAAAGCCCAACTGGAAGGGCCTGCTGTTCGCGAACCTGGTGGATACGGACATGCTCTACGGCCATCGCAACGACGTGCCCGGCTTCGCCAAGGCGCTGGAGGACTTCGACAGGCGCCTGCCGGAGATCCTGAAGCTGCTGGGCGACGACGGCATGCTCATCATCACCGCCGACCACGGCTGCGACCCCGCCTACCCCACCACCGACCACACCCGCGAGAAGGTGCCGGTGCTGGCCTGGGGCCTGGGGCTGCAGGAGGGCGTGAACCTGGGCCAGCGCAAGACCTTCGCCGACGTATCGGCGACGGTGCTCGAGGCGCTGGGCGTGCGCGAGAGGCTCGACGGCACGTCCTTCTACCGGGAAATCGCGCTCGACGAGAATTAAGTTTGCTCCCCTTTCCCCCGGAATGATTCGATTTTACCAAAAAAACACTTGTCATTCCCATGGGGATGGGGTACAATATGGATGTAATTTGCGGTACTATAATGATTATGGTGCCCGTATTGCTACCCGAAGAATTTTAGGAGGTTTTTCATCATGGCTGTCAAAGTTGCTATCAATGGTTTCGGCCGCATCGGCCGCCTGGCCTTCCGTCAGATGTTCAATGCCGAGGGCTACGAGATCGTCGCCATCAACGACCTGACTTCCCCGAAGATGCTGGCGCACCTGCTGAAGTATGACTCCACCCAGGGCAACTACGCCAACACCCACACCGTCGAGGCCGGCGAGGACAACATCGTGGTCGACGGCAAGAAGATCACCATCTATGCCAAGGCGAATGCCGCGGAGCTTCCGTGGGGCGAGCTGGGCGTGGACGTCGTCCTGGAGTGCACCGGCTTCTACACCTCCAAGGCCAAGTCCCAGGCGCACATCGACGCTGGCGCCCGCAAGGTCGTCATCTCCGCTCCGGCCGGCAACGATCTGCCCACCATCGTGTACAACGTCAACCACGAGACCCTGAAGCCCGAGGACACCATCATCTCCGCCGCTTCCTGCACCACCAACTGCCTCGCCCCGATGGCCAAGGCCCTGAACGACCTGTGCCCCATCGAGTCCGGCATCATGTGCACGATCCACGCCTACACCGGCGACCAGATGATCCTGGACGGTCCGCAGCGCAAGGGTGACCTGCGCCGCTCCCGCGCCGCCGCTTGCAACATCGTTCCCAACAGCACCGGCGCCGCCAAGGCCATCGGCCTGGTCATTCCGGAGCTCAACGGCAAGCTGATCGGCGCCGCCCAGCGCGTGCCCACCCCCACCGGCTCCACCACGATCCTGAACGCTGTCGTCAAGGGCGCTCCCACCATCGAGCAGATCAACGCCCAGATGAAGGCGGAGGCCACCGAGTCCTTCGGCTACAACACCGACGAGATCGTCTCCTCCGACGTCATCGGCATGCGCTACGGCTCCCTGTTCGATGCCACCCAGACCATGGTGAAGAACCTGGACAACGGCACCTCTCAGGTGCAGGTCGTCTCCTGGTACGACAACGAGAACAGCTATGTGAGCCAGATGGTCCGCACCATCAAGTACTTCTCCGAGCTGAAGTAATCCCCATAAAGCCGCATCCCCCGGCCTCGCCGGGGGATTTCTTTGTCCCACTCGGGCGCGCTTTGGTTCCGCTGCGGCGCGCCCTGCGCGAACCTCTATTCGCTCCGCGCGTAGAACGTGTTCCTGCCGGAGCCGTGCTTTTCCAGCTCGCCCAGGTCCACCAGCCGCTTGATGGAGCCCTCCACCGAGGTCTTGCTGAGCGCGAGGCGGAGCGCCAGAATCTCGGCCTTCGTGAACCGCCCGACCCCTCCGCGCACCGCCCTGCGGACGGTTTCCAGCGCGGCGTAGCAGGCGTCCTTGGTCCGGGCGATCTTGCTCTCCAGCGAGATGCAGCGCCCGCTCGGATAGCCTGCGCGATACAGAGCAGGATGCAGCCCGGGCGGAGCGGAACGAACTCGCAGCTGTCGTGGATCGTGTTCAGCACGCGCGATAGCCCATGATCGGGGCGAATGAACGCGGTTCTGTGCAATTTTTGTACAGCACATGCCGATGACGCACAGCTATCATGGTGAGCCCAGAGCCTATTTTTTTGCACATTCTGCACAAAAAACAAGCTGCACAACCCATCCGGATTGTGCAACTCTTCTAAGTGGAGCATACGAGACTCGAACTCGTGACCTCTACACTGCCAGTGTAGCGCTCTAGCCAACTGAGCTAATGCCCCATGCGTTCGGCGTTCGCTTTCGAACGTATTAGATTATAGCATAGCGGGACACATTTGTAAAGTCCTTTCTCTGTTGCTTCCATATGAAATTTATCGAAAACCCTCCCCTCCAGGCCCCGCCGTACCGCTTTCTCGTAGCCGCCCCTTGCTTGCCCTTCTTTGCCTGCTCGGTTGCAAGCGCGCCGCGCACCGATTTTCGCGATCAGTGTGCGGCGCGTATCTTCGGTTCTGACTCAAAGGGCCAGGCGAGGTTTGGAATGATCCGAGGCCCTATGCCCTGGGTTCGCCCTCGCAGATGATCTTGCAGCTGGTAAAGCCGATGCCCAGTCGGTCCACACCCATGTCCACGAACATCTTCGCCGTCTCATAGTTGCGGATGCCGCCGGAGGGCTTGACCTTGATGCGGCCCTTCGCCGTATCCAGCATCGCGCGCACGGCCTCGACCGTCGCGCCGCCGCCGTTGAAGCCGGTGCTGGTCTTGACGAAGTCCGCGCCCGCGGCGATGGACGCCTCCGTCGCCCGGCGGATCTGGGAGTCGTCCAGCTGGCTCGTCTCGAAGATGACCTTTACGTTGACGTTCTTCCTGTGGGCCTCCTCCACCACCGCGCGAATCTCCGCCTCGACGATGTCCCAGTTGCCGCCGCGCGCCGCGCCGTAGTTCATGACCATGTCGATGTCCACCACGCCCTTGGCGGCGTACTCCCGCGCCGCCGCGCGCTTGGCCTCGATGCCGCCGTAGCCGTAGGGGAAGTCCAGCACGCAGCTGACCTTCGTATTCGTGTCCCTGCACAGCCAGACCGCCAGGTCGATGTCGCAGCCGCGCACGCAGACGGTGTAGGAATCGTAGCTGATGCTCTCCTTGATGGCGGCGATGACCTGTTCCCGGGTCATGTCCGGCTTGAGGATCGCCGCGTCAAAATACCTCGCAATTCTCACTTCGTCACACCTCCAAATGTCGCTTGAGAAATGCTTCCGCCTCGGCGTTCGTAGGAAGGGACGGCATGGAGCCGCGCCGCATGGTCGCGATCGCGCCGCAGGCGCTGGCGTAGCGCATCGCCTCGCGCAGTTCGCGGCCCTCGGCCAGCTTCAGCGCCAGTCCGCCGTTGAAGGCATCGCCCGCCGCCGTGGAATCCACGGCCTCGATGGAAAACGCCGGCATCATGAAGGCCCCCTCCGGGCCGCTGTAGTACGCGCCGTGCTCGCCCATCGTGATGATGAGCCGCTTCGCGCCGCGCCCGTGCAGGGCCTCCGCGGCCCGCTCACGCCAATCCTCCAGCGCCATGCCCTCGCGATAGATGCCGGTAAAGAACTCCGCCTCGGTCTCGTTGGGGGTCACGTAGTCCGCGAGCTCGAACATCCGGTTTGGCACCTCGCAGGCGGGCGCGGGATTGAGCACGAGAATCGCGCCGCAATCCTTCGCCAGCGCCATCGCGCGCTCCACGGCATCGGCGTTGACCTGCAACTGGAACAGCGCGACCTGCGCCCGCTCGAACCAGGGCCGCATGGCGTCCACCTCGGCGGCGGTCACGCGCACGTTGGCCAGGGGCGCGACGATGATGGCGTTGTGTCCGCTGGAGGCCACGTGCACGCAGTCCGTGCCCGTGGGATTCTCCGGATCGACCACCACTCCGCTCACGTCCACGCCGTTCTCCCGCATGGCGTTCAGCAGGAATTCGCCGCGGCTGTCCGCGCCCACCTTGCCAAGCATCAGGCTGCGCGCGCCCAGCCGGGCGCAGACCACGGCCTGGTTGCCGCCCTTGCCGCCGGCAAAGAAGCCGCTGGCGTAGCCGGTGACCGTCTCCCCCTGCCGAGGCAGGCGTTCCGCCCAGATGAAGCAATCGTAGAGCAGATCGCCAAACACAGCGATGCAGCTCATTTTCCCAGTCTCTTTTCCACGTACTTGTCGTCCAGGTAGCGCACCGACGTGCCCCAGGCCTTTTGCCGCACGAAGAACACGCCGTTCTGCTCCTGCTCCGGCCAGAAGGTGAAAATGCGGAAGGGCTTCTTCCCCTTGGAGTTGTCGATCCAGTGGAACACGTGGGGCGGGATGATGATGATGTCGCCGCTCTTGGTGGGAATGCAGTCGTCGTCGAGCCAGACGTAGGTGTCCGGGTCGCAGTCGATGATGTAGTAGATCTCCGTATCGTCGTGCGCGCCGCCGGCGGTTCTGCCACCGGGAGCCAGCGTGCCCTCGTTGATGTTGATCACGCGCATGCCGGCCATCTCGTCGCCGGTGAGCATGCGCGACTCATAGTCGCCGTCCACGTAGGGAACCACGTTCTCCGCGTTCACCAGGGACCACTTCTTTTTCTCCATCGTCTTTGCCTCCTTCGCTCACGGGTAGATCTTGATCTCGCTGGTCTCGGTCCACGGAATGTCCGGGGGCGTGCCGTGGTTCTCCACCAGGTCGAAGCGAAGATACTTGGCCTTCACCGGCGCGGGCAGCTCGATGTCCTGCCAGCCCTCGGCCTTCTCCATGTCCACGCGCATGATGAAATTCCAGGGCACGGAGTCGATCTTATCCTCCTGGCGGCGCAGCTTGCGCGGCTCGTCCGTGTCGGAATAGTAGATGTCGATGGTCTTGGCCAGCTCCTCCAGTATGGAGATGTCCAGGCCCACGTTGCGGAAGATGCGGATGCGCGAAACCGTCTGCTCCTCTCCGAAGAAGCTCAGCACCACGATGGCCGGGCCCATGGTGTTCGCGCCCCAGGTGCCGCCGTTGCGCTCGGTGTCATCGCGAATCAGATTCACGACCCAGAATGTCGGATCGCTCTCGGTGTGGCTCGCCCACTCGATGCGGGTGTAGTAGGAGCCATCCCGCCGCACGCCCAGGGGATAATTCATGGCTGTTCCTCCTTTACAAACCGTAGTTCTCTCGTACCATCCGGTCGATCTCCGCGCGAGAGGGCATCGACGGCGCGGTGCCCAGCTTCGTGACCGACAGCGCGCCGGTGGCGTTGCCGTAGCGCAGCGCCTGGAACAGATCGCGACCCTCGGAGAGCGCCATTACGAAGCCGCCGTTGAAGGCGTCGCCCGCGCCGGTGGTGTCGATGGCGTTTACGTTCAGCCGGGGCAGCAGCTCGCTCCGAACGCCGTCCGTAGCGAACGAACCCAGCGCGCCCATCGTGATGACCACGTTCTTCACGCCCCGATCCAAAAACACCTTCGCCGCGCGCTTCGCGTCCTCCAGGTTTCCGACCTCTACGCCGGTGAGCGCCTGGGCCTCGGTCTCGTTGGGGGTCACGATGTCGATCTTGGAGAGCACCTCCGCCGGAATCTCCGCCGCCGGGGCGGGGTTCAGCACGATCTTCACCCCCGCGGCGCGGGCGATGTCGATCACCCGGTACTGGGCGTCGAAGTTGATTTCGTGCTGCAAGAGCAGGATCGATGCGCCCTCGATCAGCGGCCGGCAGCGCTCCACGTCCTCGGGGGTGATGTGGGCGCAGGCGCCGGACACCACGACGATCTCGTTCTGTGCGCTCTGCTCGTCCACCATGATCAGCGCCACGCCGGTCTCCCGCTCGGAATCGCGCAGTATGTAGTCCGTATTCATGCCCTCCGCCCGGTAGAAATCCATTGCCACCTGGCCAAACACGTCCGAACCGATCTTCGTCACCAGTGTGACGTTTGCGCCGGCCCGATGCGCGGCGACGGCCTGATTGGAGCCCTTGCCGCCCGCGCCCAGCTTGAACGAGCTGCCCAGCAGCGTCTGTCCCGGCAGGGGCAGTCCCTTCGACCGGCTGGTCAAATCTACCACAAAGCTTCCAAATACCACGATCGGTTTGCCCATTCGCTTACCTCCTTTTGGCGATTTCCCGCTCCAGCGCGGCGATTTCCTCCCGCCCGTCGGCCACGCCAAGCTCCATATGCACATAGCGGCTCTGCATCGGCTCGAGCATCTCCGCGCCGCGCTTCTTCTGCTCCAGCCGGCCCACGGGGTGGCAGTTGCCCGGCTCGAAGGCCAGAACGTACTCCGCGTCCCGCAGCACCTTCCACTCGGCGATGCAGGGCATTTCGTCGATGTTGTAGCGCAGATACAGCGCAAGCTCCATTTCGTCGTTGATCAGCGCGCAGAGGGTGTCCCCCGCTTCGTCCGCGCCCATCTCGTGGAAGAACTGCTGCTCCAGGTAGCCCGGGCGCGGCCCGCCGCAGCGCTCATAGGCATCGATGCCTGCCTTCGCGTGCTCCGTCTCCGCCCAGACGCGGCGGCTCGGCGCGCAGAAGCGCGCCGAGGCATCCAGCAGGGGATGGCCGATGTTGATGTGGTAGAAGAACATCAGCATCTGCGCAAGCTCGCCCTGGTTGGAAAACTCGTCCTCGATGAAGAGCCGCTTCTCGCCCAGCGCGGTGGTCACCGTGCGGCGCAGCTGCAGGTGTTCGCCGTGCAGCCGCCCCTCCTCCATCCTGCCGGAGACGCTCAGGCGGTACTCGCCGCCCACCCACTCCTCGCGGGTGCAGACGTTGTCCGCGCAGGTATTGGAGATGCCGCCGTGCAGACCGAAGGGCACATCCCTGAGAAAGCCCAGGTCGTCCCGGCAGGCGGGGCCGGCGTTGCTCAGGCCGCAGGTGGTCAGCATGCCGGCGAAGAAGCCGTTGAGCCAGCCGTCCCCCTGGGGATCGTAGCCGGAGGCCGCGGTCACGCCGGACTTCGCCAGGTAGGACAGCGGCACGCCCCGGTAGCGGAGCTCCGATATGTCCATGCCGCGCCCCGGCAGCACCGTGAAGCGCAGCCCGCCGCCGGTCACCACGTCCACGGCCTCGCAGCCGCTTCCCCTGCCGTTCGAGAGCACGCTGCGCCGCAGTCCGCACAGCTGGCGCATGTTGCCATAGTGCTTTACGCAAAAGGCGCGATCCCGCGCGGGCGTCCAGTTCCTCATGAGAAGTCCACCATCACCTTCACGCGGGTATCATTGCGCGAGCGCACCGCGTCGAAGGCCGCCTCCACCTGGGAGAAGGGGAAGCGATCCGTCAGCATCGGCAGCAGGTTCAGCTTGCCGCTCTCCATCAGGCTCAGCATCTTGCCGTCCATGTTGGGCGTGCCCGCCGCGCCGATGAGCGTGCAGTTCTTCACGATCAGCCGGTCGAGCATGATGCCGTTGAGCACCTGCTCGTAGAACGCCGGAATCACCAGCTTGCCGCTGCCGCGCAGCAGCAGCATGGCGTCGTTGAGCATCTCCGGCGCGCCGGTGGAATCCATCACGATGTCCATGCCCAGTCCGCCGGTCTCGCGCAGCACGACCTCCTGCAAATTCTCCCGGGTCAGGTTCACGGTGATGTCCGCGCCCAGCTTGCGGGCGATCTCCAGCTTCGCGTCCTTGCGGCCCGCGACGATGGTCTTGCCGATGCCCATCGCCTTGGCGCAGGCCATGCCGCCCAGCGAGATCGGGCCGGTGCCGATCACCAGCAGCGTGGTGGTCGGGTCGAAGCCCGCGCGCTGCAGGCCGTAGTAGCCGATGCTGGCGGGTTCGATCAGCGCCGCCTCGTCCAGCGGCACGCAATCCGGAACCTTGTAGATCATGCGCTCCGGCACCATCATGTACTCGGCGAAGGCGCCGGGCCAGCAGTGGCCGATGGTGCCGATGGCGCGGCCATTCAGGCAGGACTGGTACTCCCCGCGCTTGCACATCTCGCACTCGCCGCAGAAGTAGCCCGTGTCGGAGATCACGCGATCCCCGGGCTTGACGCGCCAGGCCTTGTCGCCCACCGACTCCACCACGCCCGACCACTCGTGGCCGATGCGCACCGGATAGATCGGGTCGTTGCCCGCGCCCAGGTTCAATACGCCGTCCTTGATGGCCAGATCCGTGGCGCAAACGCCGCAATGGGCGACCTTGCACACCACGTCGCGGGGGCCGGGGACAGGCTTCTCCATTTCGACGATGCGCAGCTCGCCGGGCGAATATGCCAACAATACCTTCATTCGCTTCCCCCTCATTCCATATTCTGCACTCGTGTTCGGTGGATTCGGAGCGGGTCCAAATCCGATAGCATCAGAAGTCCCTGGTGTAGCCGCAGATCCAGCCGCCGTCGATGGTCACGATGGAGCCGGTCATGTACTTGGCGTCCTCGCTGGCCAGGAAGCAGGTCATGCCCGCGATGTCGTCCGGCTCGCCGGGATGGCCCTGCGGGATGTGCGAGGTGATGGCCGCCGCCTTCGCCGGATCGGCGTAGAACAGCGCCTTCGTGCCCTCGAACAGGATCGAGCCGGGCGCGATGCCGTTGACGCGGATGTTGTGGGGCGCCAGCTCCAGCGCCATCGCCTTCGTCAGGTTGAACACGCCGGCCTTCGCCGCGGTGAACGCGCACTGCAGCCGCAGCGGGGTCAGGCCCACGATGGAGCCGATGTTGATGATGGAGCCGCCCTCGCCCTGGGCGATCATCTGCTTGATCGCGGGCTTGGAGCAGTAGTAGACGCCGTTGAGATCCACGTTGATGATGCGCTGCCAGAGATCGTCGTCATACTCGTGAATCGGCTTGCGCTGGTCCGGGCCGCCGTTGATTCCGGCGTTGTTGACCAGGCAGTCGACCCGGCCGTAGATGCGCACCGCCTCCTCCGTCAGATGCGCGGCGCTCTGCTTGTCGGATACGTCCGCCACCACGGGGCTGGCCTCGCCGCCCGCGGCGCGAATGGCGTCCACGGTGGCCTGGAGCGTCCTGAGCGTGCGCCCCGCCACGATTACCTTCGCGCCGTTCGCGCCAAACTGCCTGCACATTGCGCCGCCGATCGCGCCGCCGCCTCCGGTTACGATAACTACCTTATCCTTGAGATCCACCTTCATGCTTATAAACCGCCTTTCTGCGAAAGGCACCGAAGGGGTTATGAAACGGTGCGCAATCGCGAGTCGAGAAGT
>CANQGC010000070.1 GCA_947600345.1 uncultured Clostridia bacterium | reverse complement strand
GAACCCGCGCTACTTCCGCGAGCACACGCCGCCCCACCCCGGGCTGCACTTCTTCTCCGGCGCGGACGAGGCCATTGACGAGTTCCGCAGCACCGACCCCTACGGCGGCTACGACATCGACCCCACGGACGCGGACTACAACCAGAGCTACGCGCCCGTGCGGGAGCAGGCCGAGGCCCGGGGCCACGCCGTGCGCATGATGTACATGCTCACCGCCATGGCCGACGCGGCGGAGGCCACCGGCGACGGCAGTCTCCGCGAGGCCTGCGAGCGGCTGTGGACGCACATCGTCGAGCGACAGATGTACGTCACCGGCGGCCTGGGCGGCACGGCGAAGGGCGAGGCGTTCCTGCCGGACTTCCAGCTGCCCAACGACACCGCCTACGCCGAGACCTGCGCCAGCGTGGCGATGGCCTTCTTCTGCCAGCGGATGCTCAACCTCACGCCGGACGGCAAGTACGCCGACGTACTGGAGCTGGAGCTCTACAACGGCGCGCTGTCGGGCATATCGCTGGACGGCACGCGCTACTTCTACGTGAATCCGCTGGAGGTCGTGCCCGGCGTGTCGGGCGTGGCCCCCGGTTATGAACACGCGCTGCCCGAGCGGCAGAAGTGGATGGCCTGCGCCTGCTGCCCGCCGAACCTGGCGCGGCTGATCGTGGGCATGGGCCGCTGCCTGTGGAGCGAGAGCGATGACGCGATCTACTCCCATCTCTTCGTCGGAAGCCGGGCACAGACGACGCTGGCGGACGTCGAACTGACCAGCGGAATGCCCTGGGACGGCGGCGCAGAGTACGCCGTGCATCCGCACACCGAAGCGCCGTTCGCGCTGATGGTGCGCATCCCCAGCTGGCTGAGGGAGTATCAGGTGAAACTGAACGGCGCGGAGATCGCCGCCCCCGTGGAGCGCGGCTACCTGAAGGTGGAGCGCGCCTGGCGGGAGGGGGACAGCCTGGAGCTGATCTTCGAGCTCAAACCTCGCCGCATCCACGCCGATCCGCGCGTGGCGGCGGATGCTGGCTGCGCGGCGCTGGCGCGAGGCCCCTTCATCTACTGCTTTGAAGGCGCGGACAATCCCACCCCGCTGCGCGAGCTGCGCCTGCCCCCGGACGCGGAGTTGACGGCGGCGGAAAACCGCGAACTGGGCGTGCGCACGCTGCGCGCCTCCGGCGAGCAGGGCGGCGAGGCCGTTGCGCTCACGGCCATCCCCTACTACGCCTGGGCGAACCGCGGCCTGAACGAGATGCGCGTGTGGCTGCGGGAGTAAGCGCGCTGCACGCAAACCGGCCGGACAGAACTCTCTGTCCGGCCGGTTTTTTGCTTCCGGGGCGCTGCGCTCACTCCTCCTTTGGCCGCAGACCGATGCCAGTGCGCGCGCCGGGGATGTTCGCGTTCAGATACTTCTCGCCCAGGGCGTTCGCGTAGCTGGCCCAGACCAGCTTGTTGAAGGAGAGCAGGAACACCATGTAGAGCGTGGAGCCGATCGCGAGCACATAGACCAGCGCGCCCGGAAAGAAATACATCGAGAGCACGGCCAGAATCGGCACCGCCAGCGTCCCCAGCCGGATGAGCAGGGAGAGCGGCAGCGAGATCAGCGTCATCAGGAAGGCGTTCTTCAGAACCCCCGCGAAGCGCAGCTCGTAGCTGACGATCAGCAGCGGCATCAGCGGCGCCGCCATCAGCCACAGCGCGACCACCGCCACGAGCAGAATGAGCGCTATGAGAAAGACCGGGGATTGCTCCACCAGCGCCAGATAGAAGCGCCCGGACAGGAAGATCAGCAGCGGAAGGATACCGTCCAGCAGCCCGAAGAGCAGCCCCTGCCTCCAATTCGCCCGGAGCGCCGCGCGGAAGGTCGCCAGCGGGAAGAAGGATTCGTCCCGCGCCCAGCGGCGGAACACGTCGCTCATGGCGGCGTTGAACGGCCCGGTGAGCGCGATCAGCGGGAACAGGATCAGCAGATAGTTGTACAGCGCCTGCTGCAGCGCCGCCCAGACCTCCCTCGCCGGGAGCGTCGAAGCGAGGTTCATCAGCTGCAGTCCGTTCAGCAGCGACCACCCGGCCGCCGGAAGCCAAAAGAGCAGGTACAGCAGGTTCATCCCGATCATCCTGCCGAGCCGTATGTTGAGCACGTGCCCAAAGAGCGCCACGCGGTTTCCCGGCAGATCCGCCGCCGTAAAATCCCGCTTGCCGGGCTTGCCGTACAGGTGATTCCGAACGAGATCCCGAAACGCCATTGCCATCCCTCCCGTTTCCTCTGTCATCAGTATACAGACTATCGCGCCATTTTGCAAGGCAAGCAAAGAATTTTCGGGCAACCCCGCCCGAGGAGCGCGGCCGGCGGCCAGGCGTTCCCGCTTCCCGGCGGAGGAAGCCGCGCCGAAAGTTTACAGCGCAGCCCCGGATTTCGACGGTTTGGGGATTGACAGGGGGCGGAGCGCGGGATTATAATAGCAGTTAGGTTTATATAACCTAACTGCTATCGTCGGGATGGCGGCATATGGGAGAGCGGCGGCTGCCGCGAGAGAAGCGATCATGAATCGGGATGGAGGAAGGAAGCATGCGGAAGATCACGGTGAAGGTGGACGGCATGGTGTGCGGGATGTGCGAGAGCCACGTCAACGACGCGGTGCGCAGGGCGTTCCCGGTGAAGAAGGTGAGCTCGTCCCACGCCAGGGGCGAGACGGTGATCCTGTGCGAGGAGGAGATCGGCGAGGCCGCGCTGCGCGCCGCCATCGACGCCACCGGCTACCGGGCGCTGGCGGTGTACAGCGAGCCGTATGAACGGAGGGGCCTGTTCGGGCTCCGGAAATAGCGCGATCGAGGAAAGGGGGTAGGATTCGTGGACAAGCGATTGCGGCAGTTTCGCCCCGCCGTCACGCGGATGCTGCGCGAGCGCTATGGCGAGGCGGAGGCGGCGCGGCGCTGGGAGAAGCTCGAGGCGCTCTATCGCCAGTGGCTGCGCGAGGACGGCGACCTGGGCGGCCGGGCGAACATGATGGCGGACAACATGACGCTGTGCTACGCCGTCTGCGCCCTCTACGAGGCGGTGGACCGGCGGCTCTCCCGCGCGGAGTTCGACCGCCTGGTGGAGGATGTGATGCGCGGGCCGTTCCGGATGATGGGCTTGCTCGACATGAACCGCCTCTACCGGAAGCGGCGGCTGATGGGGCTCCTCCACGCCTGCGTCGCGCGCTACGCGAGGAAGGCGGAGCGGCATCGCGGCAACGCGTGGGGCAACACCTGGAGGCTGGCCGCGAACCCGGACGGCCACGAGCTCGGCTTCGCGATGACGCTCTACTCCTGCCCGCTCTGTGACTTCGCCCGCAAGCGCGGCTACATGGACATACTGCCCTGGATGTGCGAGACCGACCACCGCGTGGCGGCGGCGATGCACGCCCGGCTCATCCGCCACAACACGCTCGCCACCGGGGACGACCGCTGCGACTACTGGTACGTGGGCGACAGATCGCCCGAGGCGCTGGCGGACGAGGGTTCAAAGTAAGGGAGGCGCGAAGCGATGAGCGTTCGCTTTCAGATCACTGCGGCGACGATCCGCTTGGCGGGATTGAAGCGCATGTTCACCCTGCCGGAGGACGCGCTGCTGGCAAGGGCGCGGAGAATGAACGAAAAGCGCGGCTTCCGCATCCCTGAGCGGAAGCTGCACTATGCGGATGTGCGCATACTCGACCGCTGGCACTGCCTCAGAATCGGCGCCCAGGCGGCGCCGTCCAGGCGGGCGCTGCTGTTCCTCTTCGGCGGCGGTATGATCCTCGGCCCGGACGACGGCGACGTGAAGTTGGCGGAGAAGCTCGGCCGAGCCAGCGGGCGCGACGTGTGGTTCCCCTATTACCCGCTCTGCACCGATTGCTCCATCCGCGCAACCTACGATATGGTCTACGCGGTCTACCGGCGGATGCTCGCGGAATACGCGCCGGATGACATTGCGCTGGCGGGCTTCTCCTCCGGCGGCGCGCTGGCGATTGGAATCTGCCTGCACAACAACGAGCAGCCCGCTCCCCTGCCCATGCCGGGATCGATACTGGCGGTGTCGCCGGGCTGCGTGCCGCTGACCAATCTGGAGCGGCGGCGCATGGACGCGCTCTCGAAGAAGGATTTCCTCATCGACGCGCGATTCATGACCAGCGCGCGGCACTTCATGGAGCATGGCGAGGCGCTGCCAAACTACATGCTCAACGGCGCGTTCGGCAACTTCGCGAACCTGCCCCCGATCCACTTCTGGTACGGCAGCAACGAAGTGCTCTACGCAGCCGCGCCCTCATTTGCCTGGGCCTGCGCCAAGTATAATGTGCCCTGTGAAATGCACGTGGGCGAGGGGCTCTGTCACTGCTACCCGATGTTTTCCTTCTATCCCGAGGGCAAGCGGGCGCAGGCGGAGATGGTGCGGCTGCTGAGGCGCGGCCCCGGGGAGGGCGAAGCGTGAGCGGGCACGCCGCCGTGTGCCGCATCCGCTCGGAGGGCGGCTGGCGGGACGTGGCGCAGTACGAGCTGTTCCCGGGGATCAACCTGCAATTCAACGAGATTCACGGAAACCCCACCTGCGAATGCCCGGCGCGCCGAAACCTCCTGGAGCTGAACTACTGCCTGGCCGGGAGGTACGAGTGCGCGTTCGGCCCGGGCATCGCGGTGCGCGTGCGGGAGGACGACTTCGCCGCCTGCCCGGCCGCGCGCCGGAAGCTGGAGTCGCGCTTCCCGCTGGGCTATTACCGGGGCATCAGTCTGGTCGTAGACGCGCTCGAGGCGCAGGCCTACTTCGACGCGCGCCTCCCGGAATTCCAGCTGGACGTCGCCGGTCTGAACGAACGGCTCTGCCCCTGCGCCTGCTTCGTCGCCCACACGGACGGCGCGCTGCGCGCGCTCTTTCGCCAGCTCTACCACGCGCCGGGCGCGAGCGCGCTGACCTACTACCGCATCAAGGCGCTGGAGCTGCTGGTCTTACTGAGCGACTGGCGGCCGGGCTGCGAGGAATGCGCGGCCTACCTGCGGCGGGACCGGGCGGAGCGCATGCGCTGCGTTGCGGAGCAGCTGCGGCTGGACCTGCGCGGTGCGCGGACCATCGCGGAGATCGCCCGGGAGAACGGCATGGGCCTGACCGCGCTCAAGCGGGACTTCGCGCGCTCCTACGGCCTGCCGCCGGGGGCCTACCGCAAGCGCTGCCGCATGGAGGAGGCGGCGCGGATGCTGCTGCTCCCGGACGCGCGGATCGCGGACGTGGCGGCGCGGGTGGGCTACGAGAACCCCCAGCAAGTTCGCCGCCGCCTTTCGCGCCGAGATGGGCCGCTCCCCCGCGGAGCATCAAAAAAGCCGCGGCCTTTTGGATTCATGTGGCGGGGCGGGCGGCCTTTTGGAGTAGAGCGCGGCGCGGCTTGCGTGCTACAATCCTCTCTGGCCGAAGGCCGGAAAGGAAGGATTCACACCATGAAAAAGTCTCGCATTATTTCCCTGTTGATGGCGCTCGCCCTCGCGCTCTCCCTGCTCGCGGCCTCCGCGCTCGCTGAGGAGCCGGAGGGCCTGATAGACGCGCTGGCGGGCAGCTACGACGAGCTGTTCACCGTCATCTGCGCGCCGGAGTACGACGAGATCTGGATGGACCGCTGCGTCGAGTACGCCGGGGAGGAAAGCGCCCAGGCCGCGTTCGACATGCTGCACGCCTCCTGCACGGGCACAATCTACGGCCCGGAGGCCGTGGACGCCTACGCGGACGACCCGGCGAGCGCCGTGTTCGACTGCTACTTCACCGGCGGCGTGGCGCAGTTCCACTTCGACGGCCACCGCATCAGCGGCACCGACGCCGAGGGGAGCGAGGTATTCTCCCACGAGTACAGCTACGTGGAGACGCTGCCGGGCGTGATCGCCTGCCACGTGTACCGCACCGACGACGCGGACGCGGGCGAGTTCACCTACTTCCTGCTCTCCGACGACAGCCCCGCGAGCACCTATCACCTGGAGTTCCGCTACGGCGACGACCTGGACGCGCTGGCGCAGTACGATTCGGGCAAGTACGCCTACTGGCTGGCCGCGGGCATCCCCGCCGAGCGCGACGAGCAGCTGATCCGGAACGTGATCGACCTGTTCTGCGCGGAAAACCTGGCGGAGGAGGCGGCCTGACCATACTCCACGTCGGCGGAAGCGCGACCCTCCGCCGGCGCAATCCCAACGAGCCGAGGCGCACTTCCGCGCGTTTGCGGATGTGCGCCTCGACTTGCGCATCCGCGTGACCGCGCCGCTACAACGGACTATTGTTCAAACGGATTCAAACGGATTCAAACAATCGGTGCATTGGGTGCGAAACCGGTGCTCTTTTCTCCCCCTCCCCCTCTTTGGAAGCCCATTCTCCGTCCGCCGGCGATTATCGCTTTGCCATGGATGCGACGCGCTTTCTCCCTTGAACCCGGCGGCAGCCTATGATATAATTCTGCATAATGGGCGCCCGAATCGGGAGGTATGGAGATGAAAAAGGGAATCAAAAGGATCCTGCTCGCCTTGGGGATCATCCTCTCGGTGCTGGCGGTCCTGGCGGCGACGGTCTACTTGATTGTGACCCACGACTGGTCCGGGGCCGCGCCCATGGACGTATCGGGGCTCGACAACCCCTACATATCCAAGGCGGGCACGCCGATGGTGTCCGCCCACCGCTCGGGAGGGGGCATCGCGCCGGAGAACACGCTGATGGCCTTCCGCAACGTGGTGGAGTCGGATTTTCAGGTGGACATCTTCGAGTTCGACCTGGCGCTGACGAAGGACGACGAGCTCATACTGCTCCACGACGAGACCCTGGACCGCACCTCCGACGCCGTGGAGCGCTTCGGGTACGAAAACGTCTACCCCTCCGGCCACACGTATGCGGAGCTGCGCGAGCTGAACATGGGGGAGCACTTTGAGAACGCGGCGGGAGAGACGCCCTACCGGGGGCTCCGGGGGGAGGACATCCCCGACGACCTGCGGGTTTTGCGGCCGGAGGATCTCTTCGACTTCCTGGACGGCTACGGGGAGTACCGCTTCATCATAGAGATCAAGGACTCCGGGGACCGGGGCCTTCGCGCGGCGGACCGCATCTATGAAATTCTAAAGGAGCGGAACATGCTCTCCCGGGCCATCATCGGCACATTCCACAGGGAGGTCACGGAGTACATGGACGAGACCTACCCGGATATGCTCCGCTCCGCCGGCGTCCGGGAGGCGGCCGCGTTCTATTTCTATTCGCTTCTCGGCATTGACCGGCCGGAGGGCTTCTATCGCTTCGTGGCCCTGCAGATTCCCGACGATGACTACGTGTTGAAGCTGGGGACCACGCGGCTGATCAACTACGCCCACAGGCACAACATCGCCGTGCAGTATTGGACCATCAACGACCCGGCCCTGACCGCCGATCTGGCCGCCAAGGGCGCGGACGCCATCATGAGCGACTACCCGGATATGATCTACGGCGTTTTGAAGGCGGAAGCGCGATGAAGCGCGAAGATTCGGCGCACGGCCGGGCCTCATCCTGATCCCGGCGGGTTGCGCCATCGGACTTGGGAACGCCCTGCGCCTTCCCGATGCGATGGGCCAATCCGGCGGCGCAGCCTGCGAGGAAGCTTCCCCGCTCCCCCTCAGCGCTCCGCCAGGCGGCGGCAGGCGGCGGCCAGGGAGTTCAGCGTGGAGCAGGAGACCATGGTGCACACCGATGCGAACGCGTGCACGCTCCTGACGTACTTCCACTTGCCCTCCGGGATGGGGTTGAGCCAGAGCACCTGGCCGGAAAGCCGCCTGGCCTCCCGCAGCGCCGCGAGCGCCCGGGGCTGGTTGACGGTCTTGCTGTCCGAGAGAATCATCAGCGTCGAGGCATCGCCCAGGACCGCGGGCCGCAGGGCGCAGAGCTTCTCCAGCGCCGCCCCCAGGTCCGTGCCCCGGCCGTAGATGCCGGACTGGCGCACGTAGTCCCGGAAGCGGTCCATGTTCTGCAGGCTGAAGGGGTCCGCCTCAAACAGCGCCTCCGAGAACAGGAACACCCGGGAGTTCTCCGATACGTGGTTCAGCTCCTGAATGAAGCGCAGCGCGAACTCCGAGAACTGCACCATGGAGCCGGACACATCGCACAACAGCACCAGCCGCCGCCTGCGCTGGCGCTTTTTTCGATATTCCAGATGGTAGAGGCTGCCGCCGGTCTCCAGGCCCCTGCGGATGGTGCGGCGGAAGTCCAGGCGGCCGCTGTGCCCGCCGCGCCTGCGCTTGGCGGACAGCTCGCCGTTGATCTGCCGGGAGATCGACTGGATGATGGAGATCGCCCGGGGAATCTCCGCGTCCCGGAACTGGGAGATGTCCCGGTAGAGCAGGCCCAGGTCCGGGTCCAGGCCCTCCACACCCGTGCCCGCGTCCTCCAGGCGCAGCTGCTCCTCCAGGATCGCCTTGACGAACACCGAGTGGATGAAGTTGGCGTAGAGCTTCGGATTCTGGGCGGCGCTGTCCCGGTAGCGGTCGACGATGCCGCGCAGGTACTCCCGGGCCTCCTCCGGCATCAGGGCGTAGGTCTCCCGCTGCTCCGCCGTCAGGTCGATGGGCCTGCCGTTGAGCTTGAGCTCCTCCTCCGCCCGGCGGCGGGTCTCCGCCATCTCCGCCTCCCGCCGCATCTGCTCTTGGGCCTGGCGGCGCATGGTCTCCTCCGACACGAAGAAGCCGTCGAACACCCGGTCGAAGATGCTCTGCTCCTCCCGGGACTTGGCGTAGACCGTCCGCAGCGCGACCTTGACCCGCTCCCGGTCCTCGAAGCCCAGCGAGACGAGCAGCGCGGCGGCGTCCTCGGTCTCCCGGGGGCTGACCGGCAGCCCCTCCAGCCGGAGCATCCGGGAGAACAGCGAGAGCTTCTCCAGATAGACGCCGGGGTTAAGCATGATGGTGCCCCTCGCAGCCGTGGGAGTGCCCCTCGCAGCCGTGGGAGTGTCCCTCGCAGCCGTGGGTGTGCCCTTCACAGCCGCAGTCACCACCGCAGAGATCGGCCTCGTCCAGCGCCGCCAGATCCTCGCTGTTCTTGAGCACGAAGCCGGCGGTCTGGCGCAGGGCATCGGGCGTCAGCTCCCGCACGCCCAGCGCATCCAGCGCCGCCGCCCAGTCCAGCGTCTCGGCGATGGAGGGCTTCTTCAGTATGGCGTCGCTGGCGCGCAGCTTCTGCACGGCCACGGCCACCTGGGCGCAGAGCTGGTCGTCCACGTGGGGCAGCTTCGCCCGGAGGATCCTGAGTTCCTTCTCCAGGTCGGGGTACTCGATGTAGAGGTAGGCGCAGCGCCGCCGCAGCGCCTCGGACAGGGGCCGCGCCCGGTTCGAGGTCAGCACCACGAAGGGGATCGTCCTCGCCCGGATCGTGCCCACCTCGGGGATCGTCACCTGCATCTCCGAGAGCAGCTCCAGCAGGAAGGCCTCGAACTCCTCGTCCGCCTTGTCGATCTCGTCGATCAGCAGCACCACCGGCTCCTCCGAGCGGATGGACCTGAGCAGCGGCCGCTCCAGCAGGTACTCGTCGCCGAACAGCGACTTGGTGAGGGCATCCTTGTCCGCGCTGGCCTGGTTGACCTGTATGGAGAGCAGCTGCTTCTGGTAGTTCCACTCGTAGAGCGCCTTGCTCTCGTCCAGGCCCTCGTAGCACTGCAGGCGCACCAGCTCCCTACCCAGCGCCGCGGCCATCACCTTGGCGACCTCCGTCTTGCCCACGCCCGCCGCGCCCTCGATCAGCAGCGGCCGCCCCAGCTGCAGCGCCACCGCCAGCACCGTGGCCAGCGCGTCGTCGTAGATGTAGTTGGCCTCGTCCATCTTCCGCTTCAACACTTCAAGATTCATATCGCATTCCGCCGTTTCTCTTCATCTAGTAATGTCCACCGTCATTCCAGGTTCAGCAATTCGTCCAGTATGCGCGCCGCGCGCCAGGCGAGCTCCGGGCAGGGGCGCTTTTTGTAGTACTCCGGCGTCCGGGCCTCGGGGTCGCCGCCGGGCTCCGTCGCCTTGGAATCGACGTTCGCTCGCGCCAGCAGCTCCCGGCACACGATGGAGCCCTCGGCCTCGCGGAAGCGCCCGGCGAACTCGCGCACCAGCTCGTAGTGGGCTTTCTTCGCCTGGGGATCCTTCGGATCGGCGTAGCCCCTGGCGGCGCCCAGCACCATCGCCGCGCCGCTGACCGTGCCGCAGACCTCCCGCAGCCGCCCGAGCCCGCCGCCGAACGACGACGCCAGCCGGGCCGATGCGTCCACATCCAGACCCGTCACGTCCGCAAAGGCGCAGAACACCGCCTGCGAACAGTTGTATCCCTCGTAAAACAGGGCCCTCGCCCGCTCCGCGTGATCCATGCTTCCCGCTCCCCCTTCCTCTTCTACAATGATAGCACAATTCCGCGGGGAGTGTCTACCGCAAAATGGGGCTACTCCGCGCGAAGCGGACGGCGGGCGATACCCGCGAAGCATGCGTCGCGATGCGAAGAAACGATTGGACACGGCGGGGCCAGTCTGCTATACTGTTGATTGTGGTGGAATCGAGGGGAGTATCCATCAGGGATGCGGATCGCGGCGCGCGGGCGAAGCGATCCCGATTCCGTCGGAGAATGGAGCGGAGAAGCACATCGACCGTACTTTGGGAGGAAGAAGCGATGAAGCGAATCACAACCATAGCGCTCGCCCTGCTGCTGGCACTGGCGCTGACCTCCGCGCTGGCGGAGGGCGCGCCCACCGTCTACTTTACCTCGGACATCTCCGCCGCCGGGATGCTGGCGGTGTACAATGCGCTGGGCTGGCAGCCCAGCGGCAACGTGGCCGTCAAGCTCTCCACGGGCGAGCCTCCGGCCAGCAACTACCTGCGGCCAGAGCTGATTCAGGACGTGGTGCAGGCCGTGGACGGCACCATCGTCGAGTGCAACACCGCCTACGGTGGCTCCCGCTCGGAGACGGCCATGCACTACCAGGTGGCCGAGGATCACGGCTTTACGGCCATCGCCGACTTTCAGATTCTGGACGAAGAGGGCTCCATGACCCTGCCCGTCGAGGGCGGCAGCGTGCTCAAGGAGAACTACGTCGGCGCGGCCTTTGCCGATTACGATTCCTACCTCGTGCTCTCCCACTTCAAGGGCCACGCGATGGCGGGCTTCGGCGGCGCGATCAAGAACATCTCCATCGGCCTGGGCTCCTCCGAGGGCAAGGCGTGGATTCACAGCGGCGGCACCGGCGGGAGCATGTGGGGCGGCGAGCAGGATGCCTTCCTCGAGGCGATGGCCGAGGCGGGCAAGTCCGTGTCCGACTACCTGGGCCACGGCGAGCGCATCGTCTACGTGAACGTTCTGAACAACATCTCCATCGACTGCGACTGCGACGGCAACCCCGCCGAGCCGGACATCCATGACATCGGCATCCTCGCCTCCACCGACCCCGTCGCCATCGACCAAGCCAGCATCGACCTCTGCTTCGCCGCCGAGGGCAGCGAATCGCTGCAGCAGCGCGTGGCGAACTTGAACGGTTTGCACACGCTGGAGC
>CANQGC010000069.1 GCA_947600345.1 uncultured Clostridia bacterium | reverse complement strand
AGCGCTTGACGCTCCCCATCTCTCCTTGGCCCCCCGGGAGGGGCCCCTGCCGTGAGGCAGCAGCGACGGCCCAAAGGGCCGCCGCTGACCGGAATCCCCAGTGGGGATTCCGAACTCCATGCCGCGAAGCGGCATCGCCGTGAGGCGGCATCGCCGTGAGGCGCAACCCTACGCCGTGAGGCGTCCATGTGCCCGGCAGGGCACCCATGCCGCCGCGAAGCGGCGGGGGACAGGGGGAGAATTCCAAAGAAAAGGGGCCGCTGTGCGGCCCCCTTCTTTGCTACATTAATAGATCACTATTGTTGTGCCCTCCGGGCAATTTTCAAATATCCACTTCGCATTCTCCACGGGGAGTCGCACGCAGCCGTGGGAGGCGCGGCTGCCCAGCGCGCGCACGGAGGAGCTGGTCGGCTTGCTGCCCTTGTGGTTGCCGAACAGCACCGAGTGGAACAGCACGCCGCCCACGATGCGCGTCGCGTACTTGGCGTAGCTGCCGTAGTCCTTGAAGTAGTACCACATGCCGCTGGTGCACTTGCCGCCGGACTGATAGGTGCCCTTGGGCGTGTCATAGCCGGGCTTGCCGGTGGAGCATTTGCAGGAGCCCACGTCCAGATTGTAGCCGCTGCCGTCCCAGCCGTAGATGTAGACGCGCTGCTTGCTGATGCTGCAGCCGATCTTGTAGGGGAACACGTACTCCTCCGACTGCAGGGCGTCCGGGGAGAACAGCTTGAGCTGCGTGGCCTCGTCGGCGATGCCGGTCTGCTGCAGGCCGCTCTTCGCCTGGAAGTACTTCAGCGCCAGCTCCGTGAGCGAGCCGAAGTTGCCGTCGGGCTTGTAGAGGTAGTTCAGCTGCTGGAGCCTGCGCTGGACGCGCCAGACCTCCTCGCCGTCGTTGCCCTTCTGCACCGTGGAGCGGTAGACCTGGAAAGAGTACACGCCGTCCACGAAGTTCCGCACCTCGTCGGTGATCTCTCCGTCGAAGCCGTTGACGGTGATGCCCGAGGACAGCGGAACGTCCACCGCCAGGGGCTGCTCGCCGGGGGCGAGCGTGGCGGAGGGCTCGGGCGTGGGCGTGGCATAGGCCGCGTAGCGCGGGTCGGTGGATATGTAGCTCTTGAACTTCGCCACGCCGACGCGGGTGTTGTCGCCGTCGAGGCCGTCGGGCGTGCCGGTCATGAAGCCCCAGCGGCCCAGCGCCTGCTGCACGCGCAGCACCTCGTTGTTCGCCACGTTGCGGCTCTCGGCGCGCTTGGCGGTGTCCGCGAAGAGCACGGACTGGGTCATGCTGTCGGCGATGCCGGTGGGCGTGATCTGATTGGTCTCCTGGAAGCTGATCAGCGCGCTCTCGGTCGCCTGCCCGAAGGAGCCGTCCGCCCCGCCGTTGAGGTAGCCCAGCTCAGCCAGGCGGTTCTGCAGCAGCACCACGTAGGCGCCGGCGTCGTCGCCGTCCTTGGAGCCCAGGCGCAGCGTGGGATAGCGCGCGCCGTCCTCGCCGGCTTCGGTGGCGGTCGTGAGCCCCAGCGCCTCCTCGCCGGTCAGCGCCAGCGCGGGCAGCGCGGCCATCAGCAGCAGGCACAGCGCCAGCAGCGCGCAGAAGATACGTTTCATCTTGAAACCACCCTTCCTTTGTCGTCGATATGCGAATGCAATAGATTTATAGTGCGATAGATTATAGATAGAAGCCTGGCCGCTGCTCAGAAGGGCTGCTTGCCCGCGCGGTGCAGGCGCACCTCGTCGATCACGGCGTTGCCCCGGTGCGTCAGCAGAAATTCGGTCACGTCGGCGATGTCCTCCGGGGAGATCAGCGCGTCCATGTCCATGCCCGGCCGGGAGATGATTCGCGCCATGCCGGTGTTCACCGCGCCCGGGCAGAGGATGTGCACCCGGATGCCCTGCTGGTAGACCTCCGCCGCCAGCGCCTTGGTCATGCCCAGCAGCGCGTGCTTGGCCGCGCCGTAGGCGGACTGGCCCACGTAGCCCGCGTGGCTCACCACCGAGCCGATGTTGACGATGGTGGCGCAGTCGGATTCCCGCAGCGACGCGATGGCGTCCCGGCAGAGGATGTAGGGCGCGAGCACGTTGGTCTTCATCATGGCGTCCAGCTCGCCGTAGCCGGTCTCCTCCAGCGGCTTGGAGAAGCAGATACCGGCGTTGTTGATCAGCGCGTCCAGGCGGCCGAAGCGCTCCAGCACCCGGTCCACGACGCCCTCCAGGAAGCCTCGCTCCATGAGATCGCCCGGGAGCAGCAGCGCCCGCTGCGCGCGCCCGGCATACTCCGCCGCCGCGCGCAGCTTCTCTTCGCTCCTGCCCACCAGCGCCAGCTCGAAGCCGAGCCCGCCCAGCATCCGCGCCAGCGAACGGCCGATGCCGCCGCCCGCGCCGGTCAGCAGCGCGACCCTGCCCGAAAAATCCGTGCGCGCCATTCGCTCGAAGCACCCCGTCTTTCGCGTCGTTGGAGGAAGATATATATACTCTCCCTTCTAATTACCATTGTATCACAAAACGAGGGAAGATACAAGCCCCGGCGGCGCAAATTATCGGCTTCGCGCTTGCAACTCCGCGCGGGAACTGCTATCATAGAGGGCGGAGGGGATGGCGGATGAAGAAGCTGATCGTCGCGGAGAAGCCCTCCGTGGCGAAGGACATCGCCCGGGTGCTGGGCGTGAAGGAGCGGGGCGAGGGCTACCTCTACGGCGAGGAGTACGTGATCACCTGGGCGCTGGGCCACCTGGTTTCGCTGTGCGAGCCGGGCGAGGTGGACGCGCGCTGGCAGAAGTGGCGTATGGACGATTTGCCGATGCTCCCCGCCGAAATCCCCCTCAAGGCGCTGCCCGACACGAAGCGCCAGTACGAGGTCGTGCGCAAGCTGCTGTGCTCGAAGCGCATCGACTCGGTGATCTGCGCCACGGACTCGGCCCGGGAGGGCGAGCTGATCTTCCGCTACATCTACCGCCTCTCCGGCTGCGCGAAGCCCGTGGAGCGGCTGTGGATCTCGTCGATGACCGACGCCGCCATCCGCGCGGGCTTCGCCTCCCTGCGCCCAGACTCCGACTACGACGCCCTCTACGAGAGCGCCCGCTGCCGCAGCGTCGCCGACTGGCTCGTGGGCATGAACGCCAGCCGGGCCTACTCGCTCCGCTACAACGCCCACCTGTCCATCGGCCGGGTGCAGACGCCGACGCTCAACCTGATCGTCAAGCGCGACCTGGAGATCGAGAACTTCGTGCCCCAGCAGTACTGGGAGGTTCGCGCCAACTTCGGCGACTACGAGGGCGTCTGGCAGAACCCGGAGACGAAGGATTCCCGCGCCCCCACGAAGGAGCTGGCGGAGAAGGTGAAGTCCGAGGTCGTCAAGCGCGAGGGCGAGGTGATCCAGAGCGAGGCCGAGCGCAAGCGCGTGCCGCCGCCCCAGCTGTTCGACCTGACCAGCCTGCAGCGGGAGGCGAACCAGCGCTTCGGCTACTCGGCGGACAGGACGCTCAAGCTGGCCCAGACCCTCTACGAGCGCCACAAGCTGCTGACCTATCCCCGCACCGACAGCCGCTACCTGCCCGACGACATGGCGCCCAAGGTGCGCGCGGTGCTCTCCAAGCTGCCCGAGCCCTACGCCTCGCTGGTCTCCGCGCCGGAGATGAACCCGGAGATGCACCTAAAGCGCTTCTACGACAACTCCAAGATCAGCGACCACCACGCCATCGTGCCCACGGAGAAGAAGCCGAACCTCGCCTCGCTGGCGCAGGACGAGCGCAACATCTACGATCTGGCGGTGCGGCAGCTGATCGCCGCCCACTACCCGAACTACGAGTACGAGGCCGAGAAGCTGGTGACCCGCGTCAACGACCACGACTTCAAGTCCACCGGCAACGCGCCCATCGCCCCGGGCTGGCGCGCGGTGCTGGGCAGCGACAAGCCCAAAAAGGGCGAGGTCACGCTGCCGAAGCTGAAGGTGGGGGAGCGGCGCACGGCGCAGAAGGTGTCCGTCAAGGAGAGCAAGACCACGCCGCCCCAGCGCCACACCGACGCCTCGATCCTCAAGATGATGGAGAACGCCGGGCGGGACATCGAGGACGAGGCGCTGCGGGAGTCGATGAAGGACTCCGGCCTGGGCACGCCCGCGACCCGCGCCGCCACCATCGAGCGGCTGATCCAGATGGGCTACGCCCGGCGCAGCGGCAAGGCGCTGGTCTCCACGGAGAAGGGCAGGAAGCTCATCGCCATCGTGCCGGAGCAGATCGCCAGCGCCGTGACCACCGGCAAGTGGGAGAAGGCGCTCTCGGCGATGGCGGGCTTCGCCGATCCCCAGCTGCGCGGCGCGAAGTCTGCGCGCTTCCTGGACGGCATCAACAAGTTCTCGATCTTCCTGGTGGACGCGGCGAAGGCGGCGAGCCCGAGCGTGGAGTTCGAGGACGAATTCCCGGCGAAGGGCCAGGCGAAGCGTCCGGCGCCGAAGCCTGCGGCGCGCAAGAAAAAAATCTCGCCACAGGCAGGAAAAGGTTAAGCTTGTGTAGAATCTTAATACTACGGCAATGATCGCGGTTTCCCTTCGGAAGGAGCGCCGCGATCCGGTGCGCCGATTTGAACATAAAGGAGCGATGAACCATGAAGTATATCTACGCGAGCAAGGACATGGCCGTCTCGGACAGCCTGAAGTCCCGCGCTGAGAAGAAGCTTTCGAAGCTCGAGCGCTACTTCCGCGACGAGCCCGAGGCCACCATCCGCTTCAAGGTACAGAAGGGTGCGCGCAACATCGCGGAGATCACGGTGAACGCCGGGGGCGTGATGTTGCGCGCGGAGGAGTCCTCCAACGACATGTACCTCTCCATCGACCGCGCGGTCGACAAGCTGGAGAGCCAGATTCGCCGCCATCGCACGAAGCTCGAGAAGCGCATCCGCCCGACGGAGGTGGAGGCCGCGCCCGAGGCGGCCTACGAGGAGCAGAGCTACGATGTGGTGCGCGTGAAGAAGTTCTCGGTCAAGCCCATGTCCGTCGAGGACGCCATCACGCAGATGGAGCTGCTCGGCCACGACTTCTTCCTCTTCCAGAACGAGGACAACGAGACCATGAACGTCCTCTACCGCCGCAAGGACGGCACCTACGGCCTCCTCCAGCCCGACTAGGCGGCGGGGCCGCCGGCCATCTGCTTCGCCGTTGGGGCGACGGACTTTGGGCCCCATAGATTAGAGGGCCCAAAGTCCTGCGGTACGTTTCTAAAGGAACCATAGTGCGGAGCGACGAAATCCTGCCCCATAGATCCGAGGGCAGGATTTCTGCGTTTTGGCAACGAAAGGTTGCGGGACAGCGCGGCAGCAAAGGGAGAATCCAAGGAACCTCAGGTTCCTTGGCAGGTCTGGGCAGCGCCCAGCGTAGCCCCAGAGGTTGCGCTCAGGTAGGTAGCTGCGGCTTGAGATGCAAGGCTGCGCTCCCA
Source organism: uncultured Clostridia bacterium (assembly GCA_947600345.1). GTDB lineage: Bacteria > Bacillota > Clostridia > Christensenellales > Aristaeellaceae > SFTH01. Next base: position 6,437 of record CANQGC010000069.1, on the reverse strand, counting down.
GCGCGGCAGCAGAAGGGAGAATCCAAGGAACCTCAGGTTCCTTGGCAGGTCTGGGCAGCGCCCAGCGTGGCCCCAGAGGTTGCGCCCAGGTAGGCGGTTGCGGGTTAGAGAGAAAGGCAACGCTCAGGGGCGGCCCGCGGTATCCATCCAATGATTCGGCCAAGCGCACCAACGCCCCATCGCCCCCATACCGCGGGCCGCGGCGGCGCGCCTTTTATGAGGGGAAGCGAAGCTTCCCCGATTTAAAAGTAGCCGCCACTAACTCTCTAACGTACCGCCGCGACCACCGCAATCCAATGAAATATTCCAGCCTCATTCCTCATAGACAACCACAGCGGGGGCGGCCCAATGGCCGCCCCCGCTCAACGATTTCCGTCGAAAGAAACTCAATCCTCGAACTCCTTCTTCAGCGCCTCATACATAACCTCCCTTGGAGCCTTTACGCCAGTCCAGAGCTCGAAGTTCAGCGCGCCCTGGTTGGTCAGCATGCCCAGGCCGGTGACGACCCTCGCGCCGCGCGCCGCCGCCTTCCTCAGGAACAGCGGCATCGCCGGGTTGAACACCACGTCGCAGACCGGCATGCCGGGGGCGATGTCCTCGTATCGGATGTCCGGGCACTCGTCCACGCTCGGGTGCAGGCCCACGCAGGTGGCGTTGATCAGTATCTCCGTGTCCGCCGGGATCGCCGCCGTGCCCGCCCAGGGGAGGTAGACCGCCTCGGCGGGGGTGTGCTTTGAGATCGTCTCCACCAGCTCCGTCCCGCGCGCGGCGTTGCGGTTGATGATATTCAGCTTCCTCGCCCCGGCCAGCGCGCACTCCACGCCGATGGCCTTGGCCGCGCCGCCCGCGCCCAGCAGGGTGACGGTCTTGCCGGAGAGGGGGATGCCCTCGTCGGTCAGCGAGCGCACGAAGCCCTTGCCGTCGGTGTTCTCGCCGATCAGCTTGCCGTCGCGGGCGATCACGGTGTTCACCGCGCCGATGATGCGCGCGGCCTCGCTCAGCTCGTCCAGGTACTGTATGACCTCCACCTTGTGGGGCATGGTCAGGTTCACGCCGCGCATGCCCAGCGCGCGCATGCCGCGCATGGCGTCCGCCAGGTCCTCCACCGCCACGCGGCAGGTGAGGTAGCGCCAGTTGAGCCCGGCCGCCGCGAAGCCCGCCTCCTCCAGCACGCCGGTGGGATTGCCGTCCACCGGGTCGCCGAATACGCCCACGAGCTCCGCGCGATAGTTCTTCTCCGCCATCAGAATCACATCCCTTCGAGTGTATTGCCTGCCTCCGATTATACCACAAATGCGGACGAAAAAGAAGCCCGTTTCCGAATATTCGGACCCGGGCCTCGGAGGGGGCTAATATATGGAAGGTTTGGTGGTAGGTTTGGCCGGAAATCAGGTCTGCAATACGCGCCTGCCCCAGCTGAACACGCGGCTGTAGTAACCGCTGGCGACGGAGCTGATGATGACCTTGCCCGCGCCGGAACCGGCGTGCAGGAAGTAGTTGTTGCCCAGCACGATGCCCACGTGGTCGCACATGTCGCCGTCGGAGACGGTGTTGAAGAAGATCATGTCGCCGCGCTTCAGGCTGGCCTTGCTGGAGATCTTCGGGCGAGCGTCGTTGTAGCCCTCGCCCTTGGCGGAGTGCTGCAGCTGGATGCCGATCTTGCCGAAGGCGTACATCATCAGGCCCGAGCAGTCAAAGGTGGAGGGACCTGCCGCGCCGAACACGTAGCGCTTGCCCAGCTGCTGCTGGCAGACGTAGATCACGTACTCCAGCTTCTTGGCGTTGGACATGCCGGAGGAGTAGCTGGACGTGGTGGACGCCAGGCCCGCGGGGATCGTGGTGGTGTTGCCGGTGGAGCCGCTGGAGCCGCCGCTGGACGTCTGCTGGTCGGCAGGCGATTGACCGGAGGGCAGTTGCGGCGCGTTGGCGTTGTAGAGGGCGCGGATGGTCTTGCTGTCGGCGGAGCCGGTCTCGCTGCCGCCGGCGGTCTTCTGGAACAGGCGCACCGCGTTGGCGGTGGTGCTGCCGTAGTCGCCGTCCACGGAGGATTCGCGGGAGAGGTAGCCCAGCGCCAGCAGACGGTTCTGCAGGCGGGTGACGCTCTCGCCCTTGCTGCCGTTGGAGAGGTTCGAGCGCAGCAGCTCGCTCTCCGGGGCGTTGCCGGAATAGAGCACGCGCAGCGTGGCCAGGTTGGCGATGCCGCTCTGGCTCATGCCCGCACCGGCCTGGAAGCGCTCCACCGCCGAGGAGGTGTAGGAGGTGTAGTTGGAGCCGGGCACGGTGTCCAGGTAGCCCAGCGCGAGCAGGGCCTTCTCCAGCTGGAGTACGCCCGCGCCGCTGTCCTCGAGCTTGAGTTCGGCGTAGCTGATGGAGCTGAGCGATTTGCGCAGCATGAAGCCGAACTCGCCGTCGCGGCCCACCAGCACCCAGGTGGAATCGTAGCCGTAGTAGCTCAGCGTCTCGCCCATCTTCAGCGTGGAGGTGGCGCTGGCGCTGTTCATGGAGCCGTACACGGAGGCGGAGCTCTCGATCACGGTGGCGGTGCCCAGCGGATCGTAGCCGTCGATGACCTCGCCGCCGTCGTCCTCGCCGCTGCTCTGGTCGGTCAGCGCGCGCACGGAGCAGTAGCCGTAGCGGCCGTTGAGCTCGATGTAGGCCCACACGCCCTCGGTGCTGATCAGGTTCACCGTCACGCCCTTGCGCAGCGTGCCCAGCAGTTTGGAGTTCGTGTCGGCGCTCTTGTAAACCTTCATCTTGGAGGCGGTGACGGTGACCTGCACCGCGCCCTCCAGCTGGTCGTCCTCGTCCTCCTTGCCCTCGCCGTTCTCCAGGCCGGAGAGCATGCAGAAGCCGAACTTGCCGCTCTTGCCGATGCAGGCCCAGGTGTCGTTCTGGGCGTATACGGTCACGCCCGCGCCGGCGCGCAGCGTGCCCAGCTTCTTGGACTTGGTGCTGGCGCTCTTGTAGACGGGCAGGCTGCTGACGATGACGGTGGCCTTGTAGGTTTCGACCTGGATGCCGTCCTGCGCGTCGCCGTCCTCTTCGGAGTCCCCGGCGTCCTCGCCATCGCCGGTGGAATCGATGGTGAGGTCGGAGGCGAGGACGTAGCCCAGCGCGCCGTCGTTCTGTACGATGGCGTAGGGGTTGCCCGCGTAGAGCACGCCGAGCTCGTAGCCCTCGGGAACGTCGAGGCTGCGGCTGGTGGTGCTGGGCTTCGCGTAGATCTTCGTGGCCTGGTTCGTGACCGCGTGAGTGGCGGTCTCCTCCAGTGTGGTCAGCTCGCTCAGCTTGGCATAGGCGGTGCGGCCGCTGTACTTCAGCCGGGCGACGTCGCCCTGGGTGGCCGTCACGGTCACGACGGTACAGGCCGGAAGCTCCGCCGTCTTTCCCGTCAGAGCGGCCTTCTGGTACACGGTCAGCGATTCTCCCGCGACTACCGCCCGGTAGCTCTCGGCAAGGGCCGGGACCGCGGGGATCGCCGCCGCGATCACCAGGATCAGCGCCAGGATCCGCTTCATCATTTTCTTCTTGTACATCATATGTATTCCTCGCAATACCACCGATTTAGAGCGAACAGGCTCCGAACGGAAGGACAGAATCCTCCCTTCACTGCCAATAAATATTCGCCCAATTACATAAAAAACCTGCAAAATGAAATGTAAAAGTACCTTGGCTGAATCATGACTGCAATATGTCTGTAACAAATTGAAATAGAAATGTATTATTATGCGTGGGGTGAGGGGTGGGGATGCATTGGAGGGGAGGGGAGTTCGTTGGAGGCGAGAGGGGGTGGGGAGTTAGTGGCGGCTGCTTTTAAATCGGGGAAGCAGAGCTTCCCCGATTTAAAAGGGACGCCGCTGGCGGCCCGCGGTATGGTGGCGATGGAGCGGTTGTTCGCATTGCCGGATTTTTGATTGGATACCGCGGGCCGCGTGGTTGCGTTGCCTATGTTCGCAAGCCGCAACCGCTTACTTGGCGCGGCCTCTGGGGCTACGCTGGGCGCTGCCCAGACCTGCTTAAGGGACTCTGTCCCTTAAGAATTCCTGCCAAGGAACCTGAGGTTCCTTGGATTCTCCCTTCTGGGGACGCGCTTAGCCGACGGTGTTGATCGGGGCGCCGGACTGGAAGGCTTGCACGTTGGATACCGCGATGTCCATCAGCCGCTTGCGAGCCTCGAACGTGGCCCACGCGATGTGGGGCGTCAATATCATGTTCGGCGCGCTCAGCAGCGGGTTATCGGCCGGCAATGGTTCCACCGTCGCCACGTCCGCCGCCGCCGCGTACAGCTTGCCCGCCTTCAGCGCCTCCGCCACGTCCGCGTCGTTGATCACCGGCCCGCGCGCGGTGTTGATCAGTATCGCCCCATCCTTCATCTTCGCGATCGTCTCCCGATTGATGAGGTTCTTCGTGCCCTCGTTCAGCGGGCAGTGGATGGAGATCACGTCGCTCTTCGCCAGCAGCTCGTCCAGCGATACGCACTCCGGATCCCGCGGCGTGCGCGTCCAGGCGATCACGTTCATCCCCAGCGTGCGCGCGGTCTGCGCCACCCGGTGGCCGATCGCGCCGTAGCCGATGATGCCCATCGTCTTGCCCGCCAGCTCGATCAGCTTGCCGTCCCAGAAGCAGAAGTCCGGGTTGCTCGACCAGCGGCCCTCGTGCACGAGCGCGTTGTGATGGCCGACGTTGACGCAGATCTCCAGCAGCAGCGCGAACACCATCTGCACCACCGAGTCGGTGCTGTAGGCCGGTATGTTCGTCACCACGATGCCCAGCTCCTTCGCCGCGGCGGTGTCGATGATGTTGTAGCCGGTGGCCAGCACGCCCAGGTACTTGAGCGACTTCGCCCGCTCCATCCGCGCCCGGTCGAAGGGCACCTTGTTGGTCAGCACGATCTCCGCGCCCTCGATGCGCGCCTCCACGTCCGCGGGGGCGGTGCGGTCGTAGATGGCGACCTCTCCCAGCGCCTTGAGGGGCTCCCAGCTCAAATCGCCGGGATTGGCGGCATAGCCGTCCAGAACCACGATCTTCATGGATGATTACCTCCAAAGTTTTTTCTCTATTATAGCGCAAAGCAGCCGCCCGCGCAAGACAAATGAACTCTACACAAACTTAATCCGCCAGTCATCCGGGAACGATATAATGGAAGAAAGATTCTCCGGAGGTGTTCCATGGCGACCGAGAGCTTCCGACTGACCAACTACCACACCCACACCCCGCGCTGCATGCACGCCACGGGCGCGGAGGAGGAGTACGTGCGCCGGGCCATCCGCGCGGGCTACGAGACGCTGGGCTTTGCGGACCACACGCCCTGGCCCTACCGCTCCGGCTTCGTGGCGACGATGCGCATGCGCATCGCGGAGCTGGACGGCTACATCGCGGCGGTGCGCGCGGCGGGGGAGAAGTACGGGGAACAGATACAAGTGCGCCTGGGCCTGGAGTGCGAGGCGTTCCCGGAGTTCTATCCGTGGCTGGAGGAGATTCGCGAAGAGAAGGGCATCGAGTACTTCATACTGGGCAACCACTACGACACCAGCGACGAGCGGGGCGGCATGTACTTTGGTCGCTGCACGACGGCGAAGCAGATGGGCCGCTACGCGGACGCGACGATCGCGGGGATGGAGAGCGGGCTGTTTGTCTACCTGGCGCATCCAGATTTGTTTCTGGAGCGCTATCCGAGGTTTGATAATGAGGCCAGGCGGGTGAGCCGGGAGATTTGTGCGGCGGCGAAGCGGCTGGATATGCCGCTGGAGTATAACCTGCTGGGCGCGTGGCGGAATCCGGAGGCGAGGGAGCGCGGGTGCGTGGGGTATACGAGCGAGGAGTTTTGGGAGGTAGCGGCCGAGACGGGGAATGTGGCGATCATCGGCGTGGACGCCCACCGGCCCGAGGCGCTGGAGCGGACGGAGGCGCAGAGGGAGGCGCGAAGGATGCTGAAGGGTATGGGCATCGAGGTGCTGGACGGACTGGATGGGCTGGAATAAGGAGTAGTTCCATCGTCCCGCAGGCGGCAGCAGGAGGGAGAATCCAAGGAACCTCAGGTTCCTTGGCAGGAATTCTCAAGGGACAGCGTCCCTTGAGCAGGTCTGGGCGGAGCCCAGCGTAACCCCAGAGGCAGCGCCAGGCAAGCGGTTGCGGTTTGAGGTAAAAGGCAGCGCCCCCATGCGGCCCGCGGTATCAAGCTAAAGCCGGGCAATGCGAACCAATGTTCCATCGTCACCATACCGCGGGCCGCCGCGGCGATTTTTTGGAAAGGGAAGCCAGAAGGCTTCCCTTTCCAAAAGAGTCCGCCACTAACTCGCAGGCGAAGCCTGCCGGTAACCTGGCGCAATGGAAGAACGATGCGATCTATAGAAAGGAGATGCCGAACCGCCATGCGATCCCCGCGCAGGAGCGGGAAGAAGATCTTGTTGGATCGAACGTGGCGCATTGCCGGGGAC
>CANQGC010000068.1 GCA_947600345.1 uncultured Clostridia bacterium | reverse complement strand
AGGTCGGTGTTCAGGGCCTCGAGGATGGTCTTGCCGGGGAGAATTTCGCTGGCCATGGCGGCGGAGTGGGTCATGCCGGAGCAGCCGATGGTCTCCACCAGCGCCTCCTCAATGATGCCCTTCTTGACGTTCAGCGTGAGCTTGCACGCGCCCTGCTGGGGAGCGCACCAGCCGATGCCGTGGGTCAGGCCGGAGATGTCGGTGATCTCCTTCGCCTGCACCCACTGGCCCTCCTCGGGGATGGGCGCCGGGCCGTGGTTCGGGCCCTTGGCGACGCATACCATTTCCTCAACTTCGCGAGAATATTGCATGGTTCTTCCTCCTTCTTTCCTCGCCCGGAAACCGGGCAGCTACGCGAAACCGCGCTGTATACCTATACGTTAGCTATTATATCACAAAACTTTGGGCCTGTGCAATGCTTTTTTGCGGGGTTCGCAAAAGTTACATTCGCCAGGGCGCTTCAGCCTATGGCTCCGGTTGCGGCGCGGGGTTCGCCTGCGGATTTTCGAACAGCGCTTGCAGCGCGGGATTGCGGCGCAGCGCTGCCGCGTCGATCTCCTTGAAGCAATGGTGCCGCGCGGTCTTGATGAATTCCTCCATCGAGTGGGCGCGGAAGTAGTCCTCGGGCAGCGGGAGGATTTCGATGCGCTCCGAGGGAATCAGCCGGAGCGTCGTCATCCACCTGTGCCGCAGGAAGAAGCGGCCGGACGAATCCCGGTGCAGATCGAGGCTTTCGACCACGACATCGCTCCCGGATTCGGAGTTCCGCGAATACAGCTCCGCGACCCTGCCGTCCGCCTCCCCGATCGCGGAGAGCGCGGCGGCCAGCGCGGCGCGGGATTGCGCCTCATCGAATTCCGGGAATGTCTCGGCGACGCTCGCCAGCGTCCGCGGCAGCGCCTCCGGCGAAAGGCAATCCGCCGGTAAATCGAGCCTGCGCGCGTCGTCCTGAGTCAATGATTCCACAAACGTCCAGCCCGAGGCGCGCTCGAGCAGATCGACCGACGGCAAATCCTGCTCGTTCGCCCCGCGAACGCGCAACCAGCGGCAGAGTACATCCGAGGAAACGCTCCGCTTCCCCGCAAACAGCGCCCGCAGCCTCGGGCTCTCCCGAAGCCGCTGCTTCTCCGCGCTTGTGATGTGGCGGTGCGTTGCAAGGAGCAGGTCGACCTCCACGTCCCAGATCAAATCCTCCACCGTGCGCTCCCGGAGGTAGCGCGCGCCCAGATAGTTGCAGGTAAATACGCCCCTCTCGCCGTCCCCTTCCAGGGAGAAGGAGCCGTCGCGGACGAAACATTCCTCGCCGACGCGCACCAGATCGACGGGATAGAGAATGCCGCCGTTGTTTTCGGAGTAGAAGCGCTCGATCCACTCCACGCCGGCCTCCGGCGCGGGTTCCGGCTCCGTCCCGGCAAACAGCGCACGCACCGCCGGATTGCTCCGCGCGCCGTCAAAGTTCCGCTCCGGGAACCATTGCGCCAGCTGCGCGAGGAAATCCTCCTCGGAATGATTGGCGAAATAGCCCTTCGCCAGGCGATGGCTGGTGGTGCGCACGACGTGCGCAAACGGCCCGCCGCGCTCCGCGCGCGTCTCGCGCACAACCCAGCCGTCCTCCCGCCGGGCGAGATCGACGCGCGATTCGACCGGCTTCTCGACCGACCCCGCCAGCGCCGTCACCCAGCGCTCGCCCGCGTTTCGGCCGTACTCCTTCTCTACCAGCGATTCCTCCGTCAGCCAGCTCGCGCCCGTCTCCCGGCTGTACTCCTCCTCGACCAGCCGCGCATCTTTCGCCTCCCGCTTGCGCGCATTCTCGAATGACAGCCTCCCCTGCGCACGCGGATCCTTTTCCCATTTCTTTGCCCGATGGGTCAGAACCACCATCCAGATTGCGAACGGCGGCAGGAGGGGCACCAGAAATCCAGCCGGATACGCCAGAAAGCGGACCCACTCGTTGGGGATGCCGGCCAAATCTGTGATGACGTATGTGACCCCACAGAGCAAGCTGAGGCCGAACATCAGCGCGACGTAGATCAGTATCAACCGGTTTCGCAGCCTGCGGTGCGGATTCGGATCATTCCATATGTTCATCGGTAAAGCCCCCGCGATTTCCCAAATTCTGTCCGAAGTATAACATTTGCTTATCTTTATGTCAAGGATTGAGCAAAGGCGCGCGCAAAAGAGCGCCTCCCTCACAGGAAGCGCTCGAAGTTGCGGTAGTCGTGGATGACGGCGTGGATTCTCGGGTCGGCGAGAAGTTCGTCCCGGGGCGTGGTGCGGTCGATGGCGATGATGCGGCCCGCGCCGAAGCGTGCCGCGGCCTCGATTCCCGCGCGGGAATCCTCGCAGACGATGCAGTCCGCCGGCTTCGCGCCGATGCGCCGGGCGGCCTCCACATAGAACGCCGGGTCGGGTTTGCTGGCGAGCTTGCCCTCGTCGTAGACCACGCGGTCGAGGGTGAACCACTTCGCCAGGCCCAGGTCGTTCAGGTAGAAGTCCACGTTCGGGTGCTCCGAGGCCGTGGCCAGCGCGAAGGGGATGCCCCGCGCCGTCAGCAGATCGAAAAGCTCCGGCGCGCCGTCGATCAGCCGCATGTTCTCCGGATCCTCCCGGGCGGCGGCGCGGTACTCAGCCTCCTTCTCCAGCGAGAAGGCGTGAATCTCCTCCGGGGAGTAGCGGTCGCCAAAGAAGTTGCGGAAGATGGTCGAGTTGTTCGGGCCGATGAACTGGGCACGCACCTGCGCCTCGGTCAGCTCGATGCCGAAGCGCTTGCGCATGTAGCGCTTCCACGAGATGATGTGGAAGCGCGTATCGTCGAAGAGCGTGCCGTTGAAATCGAAGAGTACCGCCTGCATGTCTGCCATTACCCCTTTGTGACGTCGACGAAGTCCGCGCCGATATAGGCGGCCAGCGCCTCCGGGTTGACGATGATCTGCTCGCCGCGCACGCCCGCGCTCACGTAGATTTTATCGAAGAGGATCGCCGTCTCGTCCAGCGTGGTCGGAAACTTCTTCTTCATGCCGATGGGCGAGCAGCCGCCGCGAATGTAGCCGGTGAGCGGCAGTAGCTCCTTCACGTGAATCATCTCGATCTTCTTCTCCCCCGCCGCCGCGGCGCACTTCTTCAAGTCCAGCTCCTGGGCTACCGGGATGCAGAACACGTGCGGGCCGTGCTTCTCGCCGCGCGCGACCAGCGTCTTGAACACGCAGTCGGGATCGACGCCCAGCGACTCGGCGGCGTGCACGCCGGAGAGGTCGCTCTCGTCCACCTCGTACTCCGAGGTCTCGAAGGGAATGCCCGCCTGCTTCAACAGGCGCATGGCGTTGGTGATGGTCATATGTCCTCCCCGCGACGGATCAGGATGGCCTTCATGCCGTCGTATTCGTTGTAGAAGTCGTAGACCTGCGCGATTTCGGCCTCGCTCAGGCCCAGCAGCAGCTTGATCTCCGAGTCGCGCTTGTCCATGTCCACGCTGACCAATATGGCGTTCAGCGTTCGATCCGCGCCCGAGCCCAGCCAGACGTCGATGCCCTCGCCGTCGGTGGAGGTGGTGCCGGCCAGGTAGCCGTAGTCCAGCGGGTAGACGATGTGCGCAAGCCTCGGATGCCGCGAGCCGCGCGGGCGGTCGATGACGATCTCCGAGCTTTCCACCAGCTCGTCCAGCAGCCGCCAGAACTCAGGATTGCTCCTCATAGAAAACCTCCATCAGCGTGAGCCCGTGGGCCGGGGCGGTGATGCCCAGGTCCAGCCGGTTGCCGCTCTCGATGGCGCGCTTGAACGCGCCGGGTTCGAGCTTGCCGCTGCCCACGCCGATCAGCGTGCCCGCGATGATGCGCACCATGTTGTAGAGGAAGCCGCTGCCCTCGACGGTCAGCTCGATCTCCGGGCCGTCCTGCCGAAGCTCCGCCCGCCAGATCGTGCGTACGGTGTCCCTGACCACCGAGCCGCTGGCGGCGAAGGCGGCGAAGTCGTGGGTGCCGATCAGGTCCTGCGCCTCGGCGCGCATCCTCGCCACGTCCAGCGGGTAGATCACGTGGGCGTGGGTCAGCCGCCCCAGCGCGCTTGCGTGGGGCGCGGCGTGGATCAGGTAGCGGTAGCGCTTGCCCTTGCCCGAGAAGCGGGAGTGGAACTCCGGCGAGACCTCCTCGCTCTTCGTCACGCGGATGTCCGGCGGGAGCATGGTGTTCAGCGCGAAGCTGAACTTGTCCGCCGGGATGCGGGACTCGGTGTCGAAGTGCGCCGACTGGCCGAGGGCGTGCACCCCCGCGTCGGTGCGGCTCGCGCCGGAGACGTTGACCGCCTCGCCGGTGAGGCGCTGGATGGCGATCTCGAGCTTCTCCTGCACCGTCATGGCGTTGGACTGGCGCTGCCAGCCCGCGTAGTTCGTGCCGTCGTACTCGACGATCAGGTGGATGCGCCGCATATCAGAACACTCCGAGCGCGTTGAGCGCTATCATGATCGCGTACATCGCGACCACGGCGGCCGCGGCGACCGCGTCCTGCCGGTGGAATTGCAGCTGCTTGAGCTTCGTCCTGCCCTCGCCGCCGCGATAGCAGCGGGCCTCCATCGCCATCGCCAGCTCGTCCGCGCGGCGGAAGGCGCTCACGAACAGCGGCACCAGCAGCGGAACCATCGCCTTTGCGCGCTGGAGCAGGTTTCCGCTCTCGAAGTCCGCGCCGCGGGCCATCTGGGCCCGGCGAATCTTCTCCGTCTCCTCCATCAGCGTGGGGATGAAGCGCAGCGCGATGGACATCATCATCGAGATCTCGTGGGCCGGGAAGCCGATCCTGGACAGCGGCCGCATCAGCGTCTCCAGGCCGTCGGTCAGCGCGATGGGCGAGGTGGTGAGCGTCAACACCTGCGAGGTCAGCACCAGCAGGATCAGGCGCACCGCCATGAACACCGCCGTGCGCAGTCCGCCCTCGGTGATCCGGAGGATGCCCCAGTGCACAAGCTCCGCGCCGTCCTTCATCAGCAGCAGGTTCAGCACGAAGGTCAGCGCGATGATCAGAAACAGCGGCTTCAGGCCCTTGAGCATGTACTTGAGGCCAATCTTCGTGGAGAACGCGCACCAGAGCACGAACAGGAAGACCAGCGCGAAGCCGGTGAACGTCTTCGATATGAACACCAGTATGATCAACGCCAGCGTGAGGATCAGCTTCGTGCGGGGATCGAGGCGGTAGAGGAAGGAGTCGCCGGGAAAGTACTGGCCGATGGTCACGTTCATCATTGTGCGTCGCCCCCCTTCCCGAAGTGCTTCAGTATCGCCGCGGCCACGTCCGCGCGGCGGTAGGCGTCCTCCGGCACGTCGAAGCCCCGCGCGCGCAGCGCGGCGGCCAGCTTGGCGCACTCGGGCACGTCCAGGCCCATGGACTGCAGCTCCGCGCCGTGCAAGAACACCTCGGCCGGCATGCCGGACAGCGCGATTTTGCCGTGGGCGAGCACGTAGAGCCGGTCGCAGTACTTGCCCACGTCGTCCATCGAGTGGGACACCATCACCACGGTCACGCCGCTCTGGTGGATGCCCTTGATCAGCTCCAGCATCCCCCGCCTGCCCGCGGGATCGAGCCCGGCGGCGGGCTCGTCCAGGATCAGGATCGACGGGTTCATCGCCAGCACGCCCGCGATGGCGACGCGGCGCTTCTGCCCGCCCGAGAGGTTGAAGGGCGAGGCATCCCGCAGGCTCTCGTCCAGGCCCACCAGCTCCATCGCCGCGCGCACGCGGTGCTTGATCTCCTTCTCGTCCAGCTTCAGGTTCGTGGGGCCGAAGGCGATGTCCTTCTCCACCGTCTCCTCGAAGAGCTGGTACTCCGGATACTGGAACACCAGCCCGACCTCCCGGCGAACGTCGGTGAGCTTCGTATCCTTGTCGCCCAGGTCAGTGCCCTTGACGAACACCGTTCCCGGCTCGGACTTCTCCAGCGCGTTCAGGTGGCTCACCAGCGTGGACTTTCCGCTGCCGGTGTGGCCGATGATGCCGATGAACTCGCCCTCGTTCACGGTGAGGCTCACGTCGTCCAGCGCCTTCGCCTCAAAGGGCGAGTTCGGCATGTAGACGTGGGTCAGATGCCGGACTTCGATCACGCTTGCCATTTGCCCAGCACCTCCGCCATCTCGTCAACGGTGAGCACGTCCAGGGGAATCTCCAGCCCCGCGCCGCGCAGGTCGCGGGAGAGCTTCATCATCTCGGGCACGTCCAGGCCAAGGGACAAAACCTCCGTCACGTTGGAGAAGACCTCGCGCGGGGTGCCCTCCAGCTCGATCTTGCCCTTGTCCATCACAACCACCCGGTCGGCCTGCACGGCCTCCTCCATGAAGTGGGTGATCCAGACCACCGTCACGCCCTCCTCCCGGTTCACGCGCCGGGCCAGGCCGAACACATCCTTGCGGCCCACCGGGTCGAGCATCGCGGTGGATTCGTCGAACACGATGATCTTCGGCCGCATGGCCAGCACGCCCGCGATGGCGATGCGCTGCTTCTGGCCGCCCGAGAGCATCGACGGTGAAGCGAGCGCCCGGTCGAGCATGCCGACCTCCCGGAGCGCCTCGTCCACCCGGCGGCGAATCTCTTTGCTCGGCACGCCCCGGTTCTCCAGGCCGAAGGCGCAGTCTTCCTCGACCACCGTCGCCACGATCTGGTTGTCCGGATTCTGGAAGACCATGCCGCACCTTTCGCGCACGTCGTAGGCGCGCTGTTCGCTCACCTCGATGCCGTCCACCTCCACGCTGCCCGCGCTCGGGATCAGCAACGCGTTCAGAAGCCGCGCCAGCGTGCTCTTGCCGCTGCCGTTCCGGCCCAGGATCGCCAGGAACTCGCCGGGCGCCACGTCCAGGCTCACGCCGTCCACGGCGCGCGCATCGGCATCCTCGTATTGAAACGCGGCGTCCCTCAGCCGCAGTATCGCTTCGCTCATCGTACAACCCTCCGAGTGTGGATTATAACAGTCCATCGTTAAATCGAGCGGGCTTTCTGTTTAGGTTTCGATGTAATGGCCGAAGAATTTGGAGAAAAATCGAAAATATGCCGCTCCTTGCGGAAAAACTAACTTTTCTTTCCACGCAAGTTGTGCTAAAATAGAGACACCAATCTGGATAAGGAGTGATTGACTATGAATCTGAACAAGATGACCGTTGAGGATATCAATGTCAACGGCAAAAAGGTGCTCGTGCGCTGCGACTTTAACGTGCCGCTGGACGCCGAACAGAACATCACCGACGAGACCCGCATCAACGCCGCGCTGCCGACCATCAAGTATCTGCTCGACCACAACGCGGCCGTGATCCTCTGCTCCCACCTGGGCCGTCCCAAGGGAGAGTTCAACATGAAGTACTCCCTGGCTCCCGTGGCCAAGCGCCTCTCCGAGAAGCTCGGCTTCGAGGTCAAGCTCGCCAAGGACGTCATCGGCCCCGATGCCAAGGCCCTGGCCGCCGCCGTCGAGCCCGGCAAGGCAATTTTGCTTGAGAACGTCCGCTTCCACGCCGAGGAGGAGAAGAACGACCCCGAATTCGCCAAGGAGCTGGCGAGCATGGCGGAGATCTACGTCTCCGACGCCTTCGGCACCGTGCACCGCGCCCACGCCTCCACCGCTGGCGTCGCGGCCTATCTGCCGGCCGTCGCGGGCTTCCTGATCGGCAAGGAGCTGGAGTTCCTGGGCAACGCCGTGGAGAACCCGGTGCGCCCGTTCGTCGCCATCCTGGGCGGCGCGAAGGTCAAGGACAAGATCGGCGTCATCAAGAGTCTGATCAATAAGGTCGACACGCTGATCATCGGCGGCGGCATGAGCTACACCTTCCAGGTGGCCCAGGGCGGCCACGTGGGCCGCTCCCTGCTGGACGAGGAGCGCATCGGCCTGGCCAAGGAGCTGATTCAGCTGGCCGAGGAGAAGGGCGTCAAGCTGCTGCTGCCCGTGGACAACGTCTGCGGCTCCGAATTCTCCAACGACTGCGAGCGCATCACCGCCCACTCCCGCAACATCCCGGACAACTTCGAGGGCATGGACATCGGCCCGGAGACGGTCGCCCTGTTCACCGAGGAAGTCAAGAAGGCCCGCACGATCGTCTGGAACGGCCCGATGGGCTGCTTCGAGATGCCGAACTTCGCCAAGGGCACGCTGGCGATCGCCCAGGCCCTGGCCGAGTCCAGCGCCGTGACCATCATCGGCGGCGGCGACAGCGCGGCGGCGGTCACCCAGATGGGCCTGGCCGACAAGATGAGCCACATCTCCACCGGCGGCGGCGCTTCCCTCGAGTTCCTGGAGGGCAAGGAGCTGCCCGGCGTCGTGTGCCTGAAGGACCGCGAGATCCCGGCCCGCACGCCCATCATCGCCGGCAACTGGAAGATGAACAAGACCCCCGACGAGGCCGCCCAGCTGGTCACCGACCTGATCCCGCTGGTCAAGAGCGCCAAGTGCGACGTCGTGGTCTGCACGCCCGCCGTCTGCTTCTCCGCCGTGAAGCCCATCATCGAGGGTACGAACATCAAGCTCGGCGCGCAGAACGTGCACTTCGCCGCCTCCGGCGCCTACACCGGCGAGCTCAGCGCCGATATGCTCAAGGCCGCGGGCTGCGAGTACGTGATCGTCGGCCACAGCGAGCGCCGCCAGTACTTCGGCGAGACCGACAAGACCGTCAACAAGCGCGTGACCGCCGCCGTCAAGGCGGGCCTGAAGGTCATCGTCTGCGTGGGCGAGCTCAAGGACGAGCGCGAGGCCGGCTACACCGACATGATCGTCACCTATCAGACCCAGATGGCGCTGCACGGCCTGAGCGGCGCGGAACTGGACAACATCGTCGTCGCCTATGAGCCCGTTTGGGCCATCGGCACGGGCCTGACCGCCACCGACGAGCAGGCGAACCAGACCATCGGCGTGATCCGCAAGGCCATCGCCGCGAAGTTCGGCCGCAACATCGCCGAGCGCATGCGCATCCAGTACGGCGGAAGCATGAACGGCGGCAACGTCAAGGGCCTCATGGCGCAGCCCGAGATCGACGGCGGCCTGATCGGCGGCGCGTCGCTCTCCGCGGAGAAGTTCTCCCAGGTGGTGAACTACTGATGGCGACGACTGCACTGTTGATTCTGGATGGATTTGGGATCGGCTCGGACGATCCCAAGTCCAACGCCATATTGGCCCAGGGCACGCCGAACATCGACGCGCTGAAGGCAAAGTACTCCGTCACCTCCATCGGCGCCTCCGGCCTGGACGTGGGCCTGCCGGACGGCCAGATGGGCAATAGCGAGGTCGGCCACACCAACATCGGCGCGGGCCGCGTGGTCTACCAGATGCTGGTGAAGATCACCAAGGACATCGAGGACGGCGTGTTCTTCAAGAACCAGGTGCTGCTGGACGCGATGGAGAACTGCAAGAAGCACGACTCCGCGCTGCACCTGATCGGCCTGGTCTCCCCCGGCGGCGTGCACAGCCACACCGAGCACCTCTACGGCCTGCTCGAGATGGCCAAGCGCAACGGCTTGACGAAGGTCTACGTCCACTGCCTGCTCGACGGCCGCGACGTGCCGCCGGACTCCGGCTGGGAGTACGTGCAGGAGCTGGTCGAGAAGATGAAGGAGATCGGCGTGGGCAAGGTCGCCACCGTCATGGGCCGCCTCTACGCCATGGACCGCGACTTCGCCTGGGAGCGCGTGGAGAAGGCGTATAACGCCATGGTCTGCGCCGAGGGCATCCGGGCCGACGACCCCGTGCAGGCCATCAAGGATTCCTACCAGGTCGTGGACGAGACGGGCAAACATCTGACCGACGAGTTCATGCTGCCCACCGTGATCGACCCCGAGGGCACGATCAAGGCCAACGACTCCGTCGTATTCTTCAATTTCCGCCCCGACCGCGCCCGCGAAATCACCCGCGCCTACGTGGATCCGGACTTCAAGGGCTTCGAGCGCAAGCACGGCTTCTTCCCGCTGCACTACGTGTGCATGACCCAGTATGACGCGACGATGCCCAACGTGACCATCGCCTACCCGCCGGAGAGCCTGCACATGACGATGGGCGAATACCTGTCCAAGTGCGGCAAGACGCAGCTGCGCATCGCCGAGACGCAGAAGTATGCCCACGTGACGTTCTTCTTCAACGGCGGCGAGGAGCGCGTGTTCCCGGGCGAGGACCGCATCCTGATCCCGTCCCCGCCGTCGGAGGAGGTTCCGACGTTCGACCTGAAGCCCGAGATGAGCGCCTACGAGGTCACGGATGCGGTGATCAAGTGCATCAATGACGACAAGTATGACGTCATCATACTGAATTTCGCCAACTGCGACATGGTGGGCCACACGGGCATCATGGCGGCGGCGATGAAGGCGGTCAAGGCGGTCGACGAGTGCGTGGGCCGCGTGGTGAAGGCCATACTGGACAAGGGCGGCAAGTGCATCATCACCGCCGACCACGGCAACGCCGACCAGATGATCGACCCCATCCACGGCGGCCCGTTCACCGCCCACACCACGAACCCGGTCCCGGTCATCGTGATCGACCCCGCCAAGCCCAAGCAGCAGCTCCGCCCCACCGGCCGCCTCTGCGACCTGTGCCCGACGCTGCTTGACATGATGGGCCTGGACCAGCCGAAGGAAATGACGGGCGTGAGCTTGATCGTGCATTAGCCGGCATAGACAACAGCACGGGAGGTGCAAACCTTCCGTGCTGCTTTACTATCATCGTAATCCTTATCAATCAGCGATCTTTTCTACAATAACGGCCGTTCCTGTCACCATAATACCTATCATATTGTTTCTGAATGAATTTGTCTCAAAGTCAATACCTATTATTGCATTTGCATTAACATTCAAAGCTTGCATCTTTAGTTTTTCCATCGCGCCTTCTCGGCACATATTTATTTTCTTCGAAAAGGTATTGCTTTCACTTCCAAATATATCGTTAATATCCGCAGATAACTCAGATAAGAAACCCGTGCCCTGCACGACACCGCCCGAGAATACGCCTAAGTATTTTACAATTCTATACCCTTCAAACCCAAACCCCGTTGTCAACATCATTGCGCGAAGGCGTCTTTCCTTTTCACGTCTTTTTGCAAGCTCGCTGAGTTGCTCTTCCTCCTCTTGCCTCTGTTCTTCGCTTTGATTCTGTCTTTTCGCATCACATATGCTCAAACGTAATTTGTAAAGCTTTTCCGTTTCCTCAATGATAATGGGCCGAACATCCGCTGGGATTTTTATCTTGGCGATTTCTTCGCTGAATTGTTCGTAAGCCTCATCTATCTCCACCCTCGCATCTCGGTTCTTCAACATCCTGACCCAGTTTCCAAATGCAGAGAAACATCTATCACAGAATACATGTTGAGAATCATCAAGGATTCGATTCTCGCCAGAAAACATCCCGATGCTTTTCTTGCAGCATGTACAGAAGTTGCCCATAGTATATTCTCCTTTACAGTATTGTGTAAATGACCTCGCGGTATCGGGCCATCTCCGCATCCGTGAAGCCGAAGATTTCTGTCCACTCGTAGGACGGCAGGTAGCAGGTCGCGTGGTGGAAGCAGTCGCGCGCGTCGGGCTTCTCCAGGTATACCTTGACGCGCTCGCCGTCCAGCATCTCGGAATGGACGATCTCCGTGCCATCGTCCAGGGTCATGAAAGGATACATCATCTCGATCACCTGCCTCTGCGAACATTATACGAAATCTCGCACCATTTTACAAGCAAAATTGCTCGATTTCGCTTTTCGATTGCTCAAACTCGCAATTCTTTCTTGATTTCCCGTTCGTTCTCCATTATAATGTAAAGTATAGATGAACTCTCGAAAGGGGTGGACGTATGAATTTCACGATTCGCAAGTGCATGATCTCGGACGCGGCAAATGTGCGCAAGCTGAGCAAGGGGGCGCTGGGGTTTGACTATCCGGCGGAGGAGTTTGAGAAGAACATTCGCAGGCTGATGGCCTCGCCGAGCAACATCATCTATGTAGCGGAGAACAACGGCAACTTCGTGGGTTATGCGCATGGCTGCGACTTTGACGTGGTGTACGGGCCGAAGCTGAAGGTGTTGCGGGCCATCGCCGTGGAGGAGGAGTACCGCCACTACGGCGCGGGCACGAAGCTGATGGAGGCGATCGAGGCCTGGGCCAAGGCCAGCGGCGCGGAGGGCGTGCGCATCTACGGCGGCAGTGAGCGCCACGCCGCGAATAGCTTCTATAAGGCCGTCGGCTATAACTTCGTCAAGCCGGAGAGTAAATATAAGAAGGACTTCTAAGGCCGTAACCCCAGAAGGGAGAATCCAAGGAACCTCAGGTTCCTTGGCAGGTCTGG
>CANQGC010000067.1 GCA_947600345.1 uncultured Clostridia bacterium | reverse complement strand
CGCGCCGCCTGCGCGCTCGAGGCGCTCCGCGCGCTCCGGGCGCCCTGGGCGGGCTGCCTGCGATTCCGGGCGGCGATCTTGGCGCGCTCCTCCTGGATCAGGAACGAGGCGTTCACCGTGGAGATGACGCACAGGATCAGCAACAGCGCCTTGGTGATGCTGTTGTTGATGAACTGCATGGCGGTGTTCACACGGTCGATCAGGAAGAATACGATGTACATGTTGCACAGCACGATGGCCACGTGCGGCAGGATCTTGCGCAGTTTTTCTTTCATACTTCCGCCCTCCTCAGCTGACGCGGTCCACGATGGTCAGGTAATCGGTGCAGTCGCGGCCGTCGTAGGCCGGAATGTTGACCATCGTCGTGTGGAATGCCATCTGCGCGGTCTGTCCGCCGTCCATGTTGTAGCACTGGGTGCAGCCCAGCGCCTGCGCCACGAAGCCCATCTGATCCAGCGTCATGCCGCGGGAGTCGTCGTTGCGGCCGTCGGCGGTGATGAAGCAGTAGTGGCCGGGCTCGTAGTAGCCCAGCGCGCTGCGGGGCTGGTTGCCGTAGATGTCGTGGTAGATCTCCTCGAAGTCGGGGCGGGCGTTGCCCTCGGTGTCCAGCAGCGCCGGGCCGAAGTTCCAGATCTGATACGCGCCGTTGGCGACCTCCCGGTCGCAGTTGAAATCCTCGGGCGCGAAGCAGGAGATGCTGCCGTCCCAGTAGAGCACGCAGATCTCGCGCACCACGTCGCCGCTGAAGTACAGCTCGCCGTTGCGCACGCAGACGCCGCCCTCGCGGATGCCGTAGAAGTCGCCGTTGATGGCGACGATGCTCTGCTCGCGCTCGGCCACCTTCAGGATGTTCTCGGTGATGTTGCGGCCGTACTTGTTCTTGCTCAGCCCCGTGCGGAAGCAGGAGATGTCGCGCACGTAGATGTCCGCCACGTAGAAGCGCGTGCCGTTGACGTAGAATTCATTGATCTTGACGTTCAGGTTGGGGCTTACGTAGCTCCTGTCCGTCTCGCTGACCTCGCTGGAGAACTTTCCGGCGAACTTCGAGCTGAAGTCGCCTGCGCGGGGGCCGGAGCCGGAGGACTCCGCGGCCGCATCCCCGCCGAGGGCGGCGAGCTGCTGGGCGAACTGGTCCTCGAAGTCGGAGGAGACGCGCTGGCCGACCTCCGTCTGCCGGGCGTTGGCGATGCGCTGGTCCAACGTGAGCGCGGGACGGGCCTCCTCCGCGCTCTGCTCGGCGGCGGGGGCGAGGGTGTCGCGGCTGGTGGTGATGCCCGTGGAGACGCCCTGGTGTGGGATCACGTGGTGCGGCAGCGCGAACAGCACCAGCGCCACGCCCAGCGCCACGAAGTGCAGAACCGCCACGAGCCAGACGGGCAGCGGGCGGCGGGAGAGCGGTCCCGGCCTGCGCGAAGGCCTGCGCCGGGAGGAGGATCGAGTTTGCGTCATTGTGAACAGCCCCCAAGATTTGCGTTTCGACAATATTATACACAACTCAAGTAAAAAAGGGAATCACGCAAGCGCAGTTTTTTCATTTTCTTGTACGAATCTTCGTGGACGGGGATGCGGGCAGGGACGCGCGCGGCGGAATGTTTGACAAGCGATGAAATTGGTGTATAATATATCATAGATATATATGCGCGCACGAGCGCGCGGAAAGGGATCAATGAACTCATGGCAAAGAAGACCAGCATCGGCGGACAGGCGCTGATTGAAGGCATCATGATGCGCGGACCGGAGCGGAGCGCGATGGCCGTGCGCAACATCAACACAAAGGAGATCACACTGGAGGAGTGCGACACCAAGGGCAAGGATCGGCCGAAGGTCTGCAAGCTGCCCTTCATCCGCGGCATATTCAATATGTATGATTCCCTCACCTTCGGCTACAAGTGCCTGATGCGCTCGGCGGAGCTCTCCGGCATGGAGGACGAGGAGGATGAAAAGAAGAAGGAGAAGGGCCCGAGCAAGTGGGACAAGCTGTTCGACACGCTGCTGATGCCCATCGCCACGGTGCTGGCGGTGGTGCTGGCGCTGGGGCTGTTCATCTACCTGCCCATGCAGTTGTGGAAGTGGATCGCCGGGGGCTCGGCCATCGCGGAGAACTACTACGCCCGGGCCTGCTTCGAGGGCGTGCTGCGCATCGTCGTGTTCGTGGCCTACGTCTGGCTCACGAGCCTGATGAAGGACATCCGCCGCACCTACATGTATCACGGCGCGGAGCACAAGACCATCTTCTGCTACGAGGCGGAGCTTCCGCTGACGGTGGAGAATGTGCGCAGGCAGAAGCGCTTCCACCCCCGCTGCGGCACGTCGTTTCTGATCCTGGTGCTGATCGTGGGCATCGTGATTTCGATGTTCATCCACATCGACTCGCTGCCGCTGCGCATGTGCGTGAAGATCCTGACGCTGCCCATCGTGGTGGGCGTGGGCTACGAGCTGATCAAGCTGGCGGGCCGCAAGGACAACCTGCTCACGCGCATCATCTCCGCGCCGGGCATGTGGCTGCAGCACATCACCACCCGGGAGCCGGACGATACCATGATCGAGTGCGCCATCGCCGCCATGGAGAAGGTCATCCCCAAGGACGGCAGCGACGCATGGTGATGCACCGGATGAGGAACCGGTTCATACTTCTACGAAAGATGCTTTCCCATCCGCCGGGACGGCGGGGGCGGAGGGCATTTTCCATCTCGGCGTCAGGCCGCCGCGAGCGGCGTCGCCCGGCGGCATTCCAGAGCGATATTCCAGAATGAAGGGAGCTTTCCCATGAAGAAGATATTTGTGCGCGGCAGGGAGCGCGCGCCGGAGCGCGAGCGCCGCGTCCGCGTGGACGAGGCGCGCTTCCCGATGCGGCTTGCGATGATGGCTGTCTTCGCGGTCGTCGTGGCGCTGATCGTAGAGGGCTGCAACCAGAGCACCGTGCCGCGGATGATCCGCTACCTGACCGAGCGGCCCTTCTGCTTCGCGCTCAACTGCATGGTCGTGCTGACCACGCTGAGCCTGTCCGAGCTGTTCAAGCGCCGCAAGGCGGTGGTCTGGACGGTCTCGGCGCTGTGGATCGTGCTGGGCTTCGTGAACATGACCGTCACCCATAACCGCACGCTCCCCCTCTCCGGCGGCGACCTGTTCCTCACCTGGGAGGTCGTCAGCCTGATCACGGTCTACTTCTCCTGGGCGGAGATCATCGCCATGTTCCTCGGCGCGGTGGCGCTGATCGCGGCCATCGTCTGGATGTTCTCCCGAACGGCGGCCCGGGAGCGGGTGAACCGCTACTTCGGCCTGGGCGTGGTGGCGGTCGTGGCGCTGAGCGTGTTTGCGCTGCACATGGGCGCGATCAAGGCGGGGATCATGCCGGATGAGTTTCCCGACCGGGTGAACTCCTACCGGGACTACGGCTTCACCACCTGCTTCAGCTTCACCTTCGGTCAGAAGGGCATCGCCAAGCCCGACGAATACTCCACCGAGACCGTGGAGGAGATCATGACCGAGATCGACGAGGAGCCCCAGCCCAGCGCCGAGCCCACGGCCGTGCCCGCTGCGGCGCGCTTCAGCGAGGAGTCGCGCAAGAAGCCCAACATCGTCTTCCTCCAGCTGGAATCCTTCTTCGATGTGGATACGGTCATGGGCGCCGAGCTCTCCCGCGATCCCACGCCCTACTTCCACGAGCTGCTGAAGGCGTGGCCCAACGGCTACCTCTACGTGCCCACCGTGGGCGGCGGCACCGCGAACGTGGAGTTTGAGGTCATGTCCGGCATGAACATGGACTTCTTCGGCGCGGGCGAGACGCCCTACAACACCATCATCCAGGAGACCACCTGCGAGACCATCGCCAATGCGCTGCGCCTCCACGGCTACGCCTCCACCGCGCTGCACAACAACACCGGCACATTCTTCAGCCGCAACGAGGACTACGCCAACCTGGGCTACGACCGCTTCGTCTGCCTGGAGTACATGCCGGACGTGGAGTACAACGAGGTGGGCTGGGCCGAGGACACGGCGCTGATCCCGCAGATCATGGACGCGCTGAAGAACAGCGAGGACCGGGATCTGATCTTCGCCATCACCGTGGCGTCCCACGGCAAGTACCGGGAGGACTACGTCGCCCCCGAGGACGGCGTGCACGTGTTCTCCGCGCCGGAGGAGATGTACCAGAACGCCTTCGTGGACTACGTCAACCGCATCCCCGCCGTGGACAGCTTCCTGCGGGAGATGCTGGCCGAGCTGGAGCGCTATAGCGAGCCGGTGATCTGCGTCTTCTACGGCGACCACCTGCCCGGCGTGGGCCTGACGCCGGAGATGCTGGTGAACGGCGACTTCTACGCCAGCCGCTACGTGATCTGGAACAACTACGGGGCCACGTTCGAGGCGCCGGACATGCAGGCCTACCGCCTGAGCGCGGAGCTGCTGCGCCAGCTGGGCGTCTCCGACGGCGTGATGACCAAGTTCCACCAGAGCTACCCCGTGAACGAGGAGGGCGAGGAGTACCTGGAGAAGCTGAAGACGCTGGAGTACGACCTGCTCTACGGCGACAAGGCCGCCTACGGCGAAGCGGGCGCGCCCGAGCCCACCGACCTGCAGCTGGGCAACGCTCCGGTGACGGTGGAGTCCGCCGATCTGCGGTACGGCCGCCTGATGGTGACCGGCGCGCACTTCACCGAGTTCAGCGCCGTGATGTCCGGCGAGGACGCGCTGCCCACGGTCTACATCGATACGGAGCACCTGGCGGTCTACCTCCCCCCCGATGAGGCCGAGGACTTGGCCGAGACGATCTGTGTCGCCCAGCGCACCATGGACGGCAGCAAGGAATTGAGCCGCAGCCCGGAGGTCGCGGTGCAGCGGTACCAGGGACACCAGTAGAACGAGAAGAAGATTATTTGAAAGACGAAAACGGGAGGATAAAATGGCGAGGGATACGCAGGGAACGATGCAGAGCTACGAGGGCATGCAAATTCGTACCGTCTGGGACGAGGAGCGAGAGGAGTGGTACTTCTCCGTTGTGGACGTGGTGGCGGTGCTGACGGATCAAAAGATCGCCCGCAGCGCGAGCACTTACTGGGCCGTGCTCAAGAAGCGCCTGAAGGAGGAGGGCGCGGACCAACTGCTTACAAATTGTAAGCAGTTGAAGATGCGCGCGGCGGACGGCAAAATGCGCAAGACCGACGCCGCCAACACCGAGCAGCTCTTCCGCATCATTCAATCCATCCCATCGCCCAAGGCCGAGCCGTTCAAGCGCTGGCTGGCGCGGGTGGGCGCGGAGCGCATCGACGAGACCATCGATCCGGAACAGGCCATCGACCGCGCGCTGGAGACCTATCTGCGCAAGGGTTACTCCGAGGATTGGGTTCGCCAGCGACTGCTCTCGATTCGCGTGCGCAACACGCTGACGGACGAATGGAAGCAGCGCGGCATGCGGCGGGGCGCGGAGTACGCAATCCTCACCGACGAAATCAGCCGGGCTTGGTCCGGCATGACCACGCGCCAGTATAAGAACTACAAGGGCTTGAAGAAGGAAAACCTGCGCGACAACATGACGGACCTGGAGCTGGTGCTGACGATGCTGGCGGAGGCCACCACGACGGAGATTTCCAGGGCGGTGAAGCCGGAGGGGCTGAGCGCAAACCAGAGCGTGGCCCGCCGGGGCGGCAGAATTGCCGGGGAGGCGCGGGAATCCATAGAGGCCGAGGTCGGACACGCGGTCCTGTCCCCGGGCAACGCGACGGACCTGCCCGGCCTGATTTCCGGAATCATTGCGGACCCGGTAGACGGCGAAGCCTGACCGGCCCGCACACTTACAGCGCGACTCAAGGAGGAAATGCGAATCAACGGATTGCGAATTGTAAGCAGTTGAAACTGCGCTCCGCGGGCAGCTGCTATGCGACAAACTCCCGGCCCTTGTGGGGGCCGGGAGTTTGTCGCTGTGTGGCGTCAGGGCTTGGCGGTCGGTTCCTCGGGGCCGTGGAGCACCACCACGCGGCGGTAGGGGATTTCGATGCCGCTCTGCTTGAACTTCTCCATGATGCGGGCGCGCAGGTCGCTGCAGGCGGTGAAGTTGTCGTCGATGGTGCGGGTCCAGACGCTGGCGCGCAGGTCGATGCCGTTGTCGCTCAGGCTGCGCACGAGCACCGTCACCTTCGCCTTGCCCGCGGCGATCTCCTCCGGCGTGCGCTGGTCCAGGTAGAGCTCGTGGTTGGCGATCTCCTCCGCCATCAGCCGCATCGCCAGCTTCAGGTCCGACTCGTAGGAGATCGACAGGTCCAGGAAGGACGAGGCCACCGTCGTGGCGTAGTTCGAGTTTTCGATGATGGCGCTGTTCATCGTGGCGTTGGGCACGATCACGCGGCTGTTGACGAAGGTGCGGATCACCGTGTGGCGCAGCGTGATGTCCTCGATGAAGCCGGTGATGTCCTGGTTCACCAGCCGCACCCGGTCGCCGATCTGGAAGGGCTGGAACAGCGTGATGAACATCCCGCTGAACAGATTGCCGAAGGAATCCTGGGCCGCGAGGCCGACCACCACCGCCACGATTCCGGAGCCCGCCAGCAGCGTCCTCGCCACGCTGCTCAGGCCCGGTATGCAGGTCATCGCCGCGCAGATGCCCACCACCCAGATCACGCCCACGATGACGTTCTGGAAGAAGCGATGGTGGATGCCGTTGCTCTTGGCCGTGATGCGCCGGAAGATCAGCTTCACCAGCCGCTGCGCGCCGTAGGTGATCAGCAGCGTCAGCGCGCACTCCAGCGCGACGGACAGGTACACATTCTGAAACAGCGCGTCCATGCGGCCGCCTCCCTACGCTTCCGATTATACTACATTTTCCGGGATTCGACAATATCCCCGCCCGGAAAGCCCGCGCCGTTTTCTCCGGCAAAATTACATGTGGCGCCGCGCTATAATACTTCCTGTAAAGAGCGAGCGCA
Source organism: uncultured Clostridia bacterium (assembly GCA_947600345.1). Taxonomy (GTDB): domain Bacteria; phylum Bacillota; class Clostridia; order Christensenellales; family Aristaeellaceae; genus SFTH01. The sequence goes on along the minus strand of CANQGC010000067.1, from coordinate 5,376 downwards.
ACCCCGGCGCATGGGTACGGGGGATGGAAGCTTCGCTCGTGGACGAAGATGGGAGGAAGAGAAGATGAAGAACTTCAAGCGCATCCTTTCGATGCTGACGGCGCTGGCGCTGCTGTTGACGGCGAGCGGCCTGTCGGAGGAACTCGGCGAAATGGAGACCGTTGAACTGGCGGAGGAGGCGGTCTGCGTCGAGCCCACGGAGCTGGACGGCGAATCGGCGGACGTCTCCGTCGAAGCGCCGGAGATTGAGGAGCCGGAGGAGACCGGCGGCGAGGATGAACAGGAGCCCGTTCCCGGCGAGGCCGAGGGCGAAGCGGGCGAGGAAGCGGAGCTTCCGGCGGCGCCGGAGGTGCGCGTCGAGGAGGAGTGGGAATACGACGCGGAGATCGGCGCGATCACGATCCCCTACGAGGAACTTCCCGAGGCCATCCGCTTCGAGTGGAGCTTCGACGGCGAGGCCGCCGGCTACGCGGTGCAGACCGCGCCGGTGCCCGAGGGCGACGCCCCGGAGGTTCGCGGCGAGCGCATCCCCACGCAGGAGCCCTTCGTCGAGCTTCCGGCGGCGGACTACGCCGGGGGCGGCTGGTTCTCGCTCTACGTGATCGCCGCGCTGGAGGACGGAACGGAGATCGAGGGCTGGAAGTACTTCCGGCTGGAGCAGCGCGCGGGCGAGAGCGAGTTCCGCATCTCGGCGGTGAACGGGGGCGCGTACGATTACAACGCGGCGATCCAGTATTCCTATTACTACAGCGGAAAGAACGAAAGGACCGGAAAGCAGCACGTGCGGGAGGACGGCTCCCTCTCGGTATACAACAGCGCCTATACGAACCTCGCATCTGTGGGGGGCGACTGCGTCAACTTCGTTTCCCAGTGCCTGGTGGCCGGAGGGATCCCCACGACCTCGGGATGGTATCCGTACACGGACGCGTGGAAGCTCAACAAATGCTTCATCCGGGAATTCTCGAAGATGGGCTACAAGATTTATACCAGGAATTCCAGCGTCAATGTGAACTCGACCTCGTGGTCCTACAAGGTGACTCCGGCGAAGACTTCGATCGGCTGGGATGATGTTCAGCCGGGAGATGTGATCTTTGTCGGCAGCACGCTGCACGCGCTGCTCGTGACGCGCAAGGCCGCGTCCGGCGGCAAGCACTACTTCTATTGCAGCGGGCATACGGAGAGCTCGTGCGGATGCCCCAAATGCAACGCCTGCGTCGTGCTGGAGAGCATGAGCAACCCGGTCAACGTCGTGGTCAGCATCCGCGGCGGAACGACGCCCGTGACGCCCACGACGCCCATCTCCGGCGTCACGCTGAACCGGAGCTCCGCTTCGCTGGACTTCTCCCAGAGCGTGGCGCTCTCCGCGACGGTTTCGCCCGCGAGCGCGACGAACAAGAGCGTAAGCTGGACCAGCAGCAATTCCAACGTCGTGAAGGTCGTGGGCAACGGTGCCTCCGCCATGGCCTGGGCCATCGGGGCGGGCACGGCGACGATCACCTGCACCTCCGCGGCGGATTCCAGCAAGAAGGCCAGCTGCACGATCACCGTGGTGACGCCAAAGACGCTGCAGATCACCGGCGTCGATTACCCCGCCACCTACGGCGTCAAGAATTCCCTGGGCGGCTGGACGCTGAGCTACGGAACGGTGTACTCCGATCGCGGACTCAAGAGCCTGACCACGGACATCCAGAATTCCAGCGGCAAGTCGCTGACGAAGGTCACCAAGGCCATCTCCGGAAACCGCTACGACGTGCGCAACTTCGACGCCAACGTCTACTTCGGCTACATCACGCGCGGCGGCGCGGGCAAGTACAACTGGATCCTGACCGCCGAGGATCAGGCCGGGCGCAAGCTCTCGCTGACGATGCCCATCAACGCGGTGAACGGCACGACCCACACGATCGCCAGCAAGAGCGCCTACGCGCCGGTGCTGTCCTCGAGCGTCGCGCTGAGCAAGGGAAGCCTGTCGATGCGCAGGGGCGAGAGCGCGGTCCTCACGGCCAAGGTGCTCCCGGACAATACCTACAACAAGAGCGTGAACTGGTCGACCAGCAACGCGGGCGTGGCGGCGGTCTCCGGCGGCACGGTCCGGGCGGTGGGCGCCGGTACGGCGACGATCACCTGCACCGCCGCCGACGGGAGCGGCGCGAAGGCCAGCTGCTCGGTGACGGTCTCGGCGGCAAAGGTCAGCTCGATCGCGCTGAGCCGGACCGAGATCACGCTGAACAAGACGCGGAACGACTTCGAGATCCTGGTGCCGGAGGTATATCCCGCCGATGCCGAGAACAAGACGGTCACCTGGTCGGTGGACGACGGCTCGGTGGCGCTGGCGATGGCGGACGGCACGGTGCTGCCCGTGGGCGTCGGCACGGCGACGGTCACCTGCGCGGCGACGGACGGCAGCGGCGTCAAAGCCAGCTGCAGGGTCACCGTCGTGGAGGATGTGCGGGTGCGCAGCATCGAGCTGAACAAGACGGACATCCGCCTGCGGGCGGGCAACAGCGATCAGCTCCGGGCAACCGCACTCCCGGAGAGCGCCGCGAACCGGAACGTGACCTGGAGGAGCAGCGACTCGCACATCGCGATGGTGACCAGCGCCGGCATGGTGACCGGCACCGGCGAGGGCGTCGCGACGATTACCTGCACGGCGGAGGACGGCAGCGGCGTCGAGGCCAGCTGCCGGGTGGAGGTCCTGCCGCAGGAGCGGGCGCTGCCCAAGGTGCTGGACGCGCAGGTCGATCCGGATCCCGCGATCGCGGGCGAGGCGGCGACGCTGACGGTGCGCACCACTGCCGGCGCGGAATACCTGAGCCTGGACTTCGGCGAGGGCTTCATCGGCTACGAGGGCAACGCCTGCATCGTCAGGCGCACCGCGACCGAGAGCGTCTGGGCGGTGGACTTCACCTTCGAGGAGTCGGGCGAGTATGAGCTGCTGTGGTCCGCGGGCGAGACCGGCGCCGAGCTCGGCGAGGCCTACGCGCAGAATGTAACGGTGGAGGACGGCATGCCCTTCGATCCCGACGAGGACTACGGCGACGACGAGGACTACGGCGACGAGGACTACGGCGATGAAGACTACGGCGACGAGGATTACGGCGACGAGGACTACGATGACGAGGACTACGGCGACGAGGACGGAATGGTGGAGTGGATCGAACTGGACGAGATCGATACGCTCTTGCAGGGCGAAGCGACGTATCTGGACGCCGTGATCTACCCGAAGGACGCGCTGAACAGGAAGCTGCACTGGGAGAGCAGCGACCCGTCCGTGGTGAAGATCAACACGTACACAACCGGGACGAGCATGTTCATCCGGGCCGTCGGCCCCGGCTGCGCGACGATTACCTGCGCCGCCACGGATGGCAGTGAGGTTTACGCGGAGTGCGAAATCACCGTCGAGGAGAACGAGCTGACCGACGTATACCTGGCGGAGGAGAGCCTGTCGCTCACGGAGGGCGCCGAGCGCTTCGTTGAAATCTGCACGGATCCGGTGGATTCGGAGATCCTGGACGATTTGCAGAGATGGGCGTGGGACCAGCAGAATACATCGAACAAGAAGTCCGGCCGCGTGGAGCTGCGCTTCGATCCCGAGGAGCGGGGATTCTGGCTCCGGGGCGTGAAGGCGGGCAAGGTTGAGCTCCGCGTGCTCGCTCCCGTGAGCGTGTTTGCCCAGACCGGGGAAACCATCCGGCTGAACCTCACCGTCGACGTCTCCAAGGCCAAGAAGCCCACGAAGGTGAGCGTGACCGCGGATGCCAAGACGATCGACATCGGCGATGAGCTCGAGCTCGAGGCATCCCTCAAGCCCGCGGACGCCTGGTCCGAGATCAAGTGGTCCAGCTCCAACAAGAAGATCGCCACCGTGGACGAGGAGGGCGTGGTGCGCGCGCTGAAGGCGGGCTCGGTCACCATCACCGCGAAGGCCGTCAACGGCGGCAAGAAGGGCAGCGTCAAGCTGAAGGTGGTCGATCCCTACCTGCCGGAGAAGGTGGAGCTGGATCAGAGCGGCACGGTGCAGCTGGCCCTGGACGAGGAGCTGGAGCTCTACGCCACGCTCTACCCGGACACCGCCGAGAGCGAGCTGAAGTGGTCCAGCTCCAACAAGAAGATCGCCACCGTGGACGAGGAGGGCGTGGTGATGCCCTTGAAGGCCGGAACGGCGACCATCACGGTCAAGACCCGCAACGGCAAGAAGGACACGGTGAAGGTAAAGGTATTTGATCCCTACCTGCCGGTGAAGGTGGCGCTGGAGGAGAAGGGCACGCTCCAGATGGAGGCGGGCGAGGAGCTCAACCTGCACGCCGTCATCACGCCGGATACGGCGGCGGAGGCGGAGCTGACGTGGAAGTCGTCGAACAAGAAGGTTGTGAGCGTGGACGAGGACGGCCTGCTGACGGCCAATAAGAAGGGAACGGCGACCATCACCGTCAAGACGAAGAACGGAAAGAAGGCGACGGTAAAGGTAAAGGTGCTCTGAGACGGGCGGGAGGGCGCGCCCCGGCGAAGCACAGCTCGCCGGGGCGCCGCCGCGGGCGGCCGCTTCCGGATGCACGGATACTGTGCGCCGCCCGATGAAGATCGTCCGCTTCGAGTGGAAGGACAACTTGATGGATGGAAAGCCGCTCCCCTTCGGCCGCGCCGGCCGGAGGGGCGGCTTTTTTCCGCCAAAATGTGGGGTGCCGCTTTGCAGGGGCGAGCTCATGTGCTATAATTGTAGAAAGAATTCCGGCGGAGGTGGAGCGATGTTCCGGGCGTTTATCGTGGATGACGAGATCGCGGCGCGGGAGGCGATTCGAGCTTGCGCGCCCTGGGCGGAGCTGGGCTTCGAGCTGGCGGGGGAGGCCGCCGACGGCGAGCTGGCGCTCAGCATGCTGCGGGAGGCGCGGCCTGACGTGCTGATCACCGATCTGCGCATGCCCTACATGGACGGCATGGAGCTCTGCCGCCGGGTGCGGCGGGAGCTGCCGGACGCGCGCATCGTGATCGTCAGCGCCTGCGCGGACTTCGCCTGCGCCCGGGAGGCGCTGGCGCTGGGCGTGCGGGAATTCCTGACGAAGCCGGTGGACGCCGCCGCGCTGGCCCGGGCGCTGGCGCGCATCGCGGCGGAGCTGCGCGAGGAGCGGGCGCGCCGGGAGCGGGAGGCGGCGCTGGGGGAGTATCTGGCGGCCTCGGGCCGCTACCTGCGCGAGCGGCTGCTCGAGGAGCTGTACATGGGCGCGGACGCCGGGAGCGTGCTGCGCTCCGCCCGCGCCGTGCGCATGAATCTGGAGGCGAAGCGCTACCGCGTGCTGCTGATGCGCCCGGAGCCGCAGCCCGGCGAGGCAGGGCTTTCGGCGCTGCACGCCGAAAGCCCTGCCTCGCCGGGCTGCGGCTCCG